>JANQQO010000076.1 GCA_028289305.1 Rickettsiales bacterium
TGCATATACGGCATCATTAGGGGTGTTTTTCTGGGGTTTTGTTGAATATACCCGCAAACAAGGCGCAGAGCATATATCCCAGCAGGATTGTGGGTGAGATGAGGATGGCGGTGAGTGCGAGGAAGGGGCGCATGGGGGCTAAAAAGCGCATTATAGATCCCCTTCGAAGCGGGCATAGAAGAAATCCGTGAGGGCGATGGCGTTACTGCGAATGAACTCCGCGATGGTGTGCAGAAACACCTCCTCCAAATAACCCGGCTCAGTAGGCATACTGCGCAGGATGGAGGGAAAAATATCAATATCGATATGGGTTTTGAGGTATTGGATATATTCCAAGGCATAGGCCTTGGCGATGTAGAAATTCACACGGTCATCACCGGTGACATGCACATGCCAGAAATCATACCGCCCGTTATCCCGCCGCTCCACGAAGCTGAGCGCATCTTCTAGTGGGTATGGGGTGGAGTTGGGCATGGGGTCACTCTACTTTTAGTCATCATGTGCCACAATATATTCTACACTAGTGCAGATCAAGTTCTTTTTAATCGGCCTATAGTTCATCCCTAAAAAGTCTTCCAAGGGTGTAGCTCTATGCCGAATGCAAAAGTAAATTATAACGTTATTGGTGCGCGCATCAAAAAGGCGCGTGAGAAAGCAAAAATGGATCAACATGAGCTCTCTGCGGCGCTGAGTGTTGACCATACGATTGAGCTCAGCAATAAAGTAATTCACCGCATCGAAAAGGGGGCGCGCCCAGTAAGGGATGTTGAACTTATTGCTATTGCAAAAGTGCTGGGCGTCAGCCCTAATTGGCTTTGCAAGTGGTGAGGTTGTGGGCGTAAAAGAATCTATAAAACGCAATCTGTGCGGCAAACGAATTAAGCTGGTAAGAACAAACAGAGAAATGGCGCAAATTGATCTATGCGCCGCACTTTCGGTAGATCATGGTATTGAAATGACGCAGAATACGCTTTCTAATATTGAGCGTGGAGAGCGCATTGTGCGTGACACAGAATTGGTGGCTTTTGCTCACGTGCTCGATGTGAACCCAGTTTGGCTACTATTCGGCGATACACCACCCAAATTTGCCAACAAACCGCTGCGGAGTTGAGTAGCCATTATGATGGCGGCAAAAAGCAAAAGGAAAGCGACCAATCTCTGTGGGTTGCGGGTAAAGTTGGCACGGGTAGAAATAGGCATGAACCAATTAGAATTGGCAACCGCGCTTAATGTGGATCACGGCCTGGATGTGGATCAGAACAGTATTTCTAGGCTGGAGAAGGGCAATCGCTTTGTGAAGGACTTTGAATTGGTAGCGATGGCGGATGTACTTGGTAAGCACCCTATGTGGTTGCTGTTTG
This sequence comes from Rickettsiales bacterium, assembly GCA_028289305.1. GTDB lineage: Bacteria > Pseudomonadota > Alphaproteobacteria > Rickettsiales > JANQQO01 > JANQQO01. The sequence goes on from JANQQO010000076.1 coordinate 1,362, forward strand.
GCGATAAAATCCCTGGGAAGTATAAATAGCCCGTGCCGAATGCAAAAGTAAATTATAACGTTATTGGTGCGCGCATCAAAAAGGCGCGGGAGAAAGCAAAAATGGATCAACATGAGCTCTCTGCGGCGCTGAGTGTTGATCATACGATTGAGCTCAGCAATAAAGTGATTCACCGTATCGAAAAGGGAGCACGCCCAGTAAGGGATGTTGAACTTATTGCTATTGCAAAAGTGCTGAGCGTCAGCCCAAATTGGCTTTGCAAGTGGTGAGGTTGTAAATACAGCTTTTTGTGTTTTTGAACCACCGCATTTTCCCTTACGCGCTTTTCCTAGCTATGCTATATCGGCGGGGTGACCTATCGTATTATTGAGATTTTTGCACAGGAAGGATCGCGCAAGGCGATCACGAGCGCTGTGGAAGGCAGCGGTGGCCTTGGCTCATGGGAGATGCGCGCGGCGCGCGAGGGAGAAGATCTCTATTTTTCTGTGCTGATTAAAGCAGAAGATACACAGCCGCTTTTAGACAAATTGCAGGCGATATTAGGACATAGCGCCACGGCGCGGATTGTGGTGTTGCCGGTGGAAACCACGCTACCCAAGCCAGAAGAGGCGCCAGAAAAGAAGAAAAAAGCGGGTAAGGCGGCGGTATCGCGCGAGGAGCTCTATGATGATGTGGCGCGCGGGGCGACGTATAACCGGAATTTTGTGTTTCTGGTGGTGTTTTCTACGCTGGTGGCGGCGATTGGCCTGATTGAAGACAATATCGCGGTGGTGATTGGGGCGATGGTGATAGCACCACTATTGGGCCCGAATCTGGCGCTCGCGCTTTCGACCACGCTGGGCGATGTGCAGCTGATGCTAAAAGCGGTAAAAACCAATCTGATTGGGCTTACGATTACGGTGGGGATGGCCGTGGCTATAGGGTATTTTTGGCCAGGGGAGCTGAATAGCGAAGAGTTGCTGTTGCGTACCGATGTCGGGTTTGACGGGGTGACGCTGGCGCTGGCCTCGGGCGCTGCGGCGGTGTTATCGCTGACCACGGGCCTGCCGAGTGTGTTAGTGGGCGTGATGGTGGCCGTAGCGCTATTACCACCGGCGGCGGTGATGGGGATTATGCTGGGCGCAGGGCGGCATGAGGAGGCGTTTGGCGCCTTGCTGCTATTGGTGGTGAATGTGGTATGCGTGAATTTGGCGGCGAAGCTGGTGTTTTTCTACGAAGGCATACGGCCGCGTACGTGGTATGAAAAGCAGAAGGCCACGCGTTCTATGCTGATTTCTACTGCCGCCTGGCTGATCGCACTGATCGTACTCTCTATGGCGATTTATTTGCGCGGCGGGGTGGGGTTTTAGCGCGGGGCTAAACGCCCATGGCCCATTTGATGATGTAGCTTAAGGTGAGGACGACGGCGAGGCCAGCACACCAGAGGAGAATGAACCACAGCCACTGCTTTTGCCGGCTGGTGAGCGCGGATTCAAGGCGCTTTATTGCATTAGTACATGTTTTCATGGCTGCTTTTTCCACGGAAAACGTAATAACAATATGCCGTATAGGCAAGAATGAGCGGAAGGAAAAGCAGCGTGCCGATAAGGAGGAGGGATTGCGAGGTGGAGACCGCCGCGGCATCCCAGATGGTGAAGGAGAAGGGCACAATCCATGGATAGAGGCTGATACCAAAACCGATATACCCGAGCAGAAATAACGAAATAGAAACGAGGAAGGGGCGAATTTCCCGCTCTGTACCGAGATCATTCCAGATGATGATAAAGCCTATAGCGGTGAGGAGCGGAATGGGCAGGAGGAAGACAAAATTAGGCATGCTGAACCATAGCTCCGCGATGCGCTCGTCAACAAAGGGCATGGAAATGCTGACTACGGCCATGGCGATGCCGACAAAGACGAGAACATACCGCGCAACACCGCGCGCCCAGCTT
>JANQQO010000082.1 GCA_028289305.1 Rickettsiales bacterium
AAACAGATAAAATCCGTGGGCTGGATATTACGATTGTGACCACGGCGAATACGAATGAAGAGGCCAAAGCCCTGTTAGAAGGGTTTAGCGTGCCTTTTAGAAAGTAAGGAAAGAGAACCATGGCAAAAGCAAGTGCAGTAGCACGTAATAAAAAACGGCAGCGCATGTCAGAGAAATTTTCTGGCAAGCGGGCGCGTCTGAAAGCAATCGCTACGGATCGTAACGCCAGCATGGAAGACCGCTTTGCCGCACAGCTGAAATTGGCGGAACTGCCACGCAATAGCTCACGCGTGCGTATTCGCAATCGTTGTAATTTGACGGGACGGCCACGTGGCTACCACCGGAAGTTTGGCCTATCGCGTATCGCGATACGTCAGCTCTCTTCTTTTGGTCAAGTCCCTGGCGTCACGAAATCGAGCTGGTAGAAGGAACGGTATTATGTCGCTAAGTGATCCACTCGCTAATATGCTCACCATCATTCGCAATGGCCAAATGCGTCATTTAGCGGTGGTGCACGCGCCTGATTCTAAGCTGCACCGTAATGTGTTGGATGTGCTGAAGAATGAAGGCTTTATCCGCGACTATAGCGCGGAAGAAAAGCGCAAAGGCGTGAGCGAGCTGAGCATTGAGCTGAAATATGCAGAGGGTGCGCCTGTTATTAAGAAATTGAAGCGGGTCTCCAAACCTGGACGCCGTGTGTATGCATCGATTAAAGATTTGCCTAAAGTGTATAACGGCTTGGGCGTATCGATCATTTCCACCTCGGATGGCGTGATGCCAGATCACGAAGCACGCGTGAAGAATGTGGGTGGCGAAGTATTGTGTAGCGTGTTTTAGGATAAAACGATGTCGCGTATTGGAAAACAACCTGTGGATGTGAAAGATGGCGTGGATGTAGCCATCGAAGGCCGCCTGGTGACCGTGAAAGGCACGAAGGGCGAGCTGCAAGCCACGCTGCCGGAATCGGTGTTGGTAACACAGGAAGAGCAACAGATCTGGGTGAAGCCTGCGAATGACACGCAGCGCGCACGCAGCATGTGGGGCCTCTCCCGCAGCATCATTAATAATATGGTGGAGGGTGTGTCAGAAGGATTCACCATCACGCTAGAAATTAATGGTGTGGGATATCGCGCCGCAGCACAGGGCAAAACACTCAAGCTGAATCTTGGGTTTAGCCATGATGTGGATTACCCGATCCCTGAAGGTATCGAGATTAAAACACCAAAGCCTACGATCGTTCAGATTTCTGGCATTGATAAACAGAAAGTGGGCCAGGTGGCGGCAGAAATTCGTAAGTATAGAAAACCTGAGCCGTATAAAGGCAAAGGTATCAAGTATGATTACGAAGTGATACGTCGCAAAGAAGGCAAGAAGAAATAGAGGCTAGCATGCATAAGAAAGAAACATTAGCTGATCGTCGTAAACGTCGCTTGCGTTATAAATTAAAGCAGCGCGCGAGAGGCCGTGTGCGCCTTTCGGTGTTTCGTTCGAACAAGCATATCTATGCGCAGCTGATTGATGATGCGTCAGGCAAGACGCTGGCCGCAGCATCAACGAATGATAAAGACATTAAGAAAGCGGTGAAAACTGGCTCTACAGTAAGTGCTGCAGAAGCGGTG
>JANQQO010000122.1 GCA_028289305.1 Rickettsiales bacterium
CGCCGAAGAGCGCCAGCCAATGCCGATTGGCGATATCTCCCAATATCTACCCAATCACACCACCTCGTGATATTCTTTCACCGATAAGATCGAGCCGAAATGCGTGCCCGTGGGCCCGCGCACCTGGAAGACATTAAAGCCAAACGAGGTGGTGTGATTGGGTAGATATTGGGAGATATCGCCAATCGGCATTGGCTGGCGCTCTTCGGCGAGGTTGATGATTTTGCCGAAAAATTGCAGCGGTTCAGAATAGGTGATGCCCTCATATTCTACCGTGCTGAGTCGGCGTGCGCCAAAGGGTTGGAGCAATTGCAGCATTTTCTGCGTCACGGTTTCAAGCTTCGCATAGGCGTCTTCTAGGAATAATTCGCGCCAGCCGCGCTCCGCGCCAAAAGAGAGGCTACGCAGCAGCGCGCGCGGATGCAGGCGGAAGGCCTGGCCTTCATGAATGATGGTAACATAAAGCTCGTTGACGTATTTATGCTGCCAATCATGTTGCTTATCCCAGCTGTGATTCACATTTTCTTCGAAGCTGCCGCTGCGATAATTCCCGCCGGGGCGAAGATCGGTGCGCCGGCGCACTGTATGGATCCATAGGGCAAAATCGCTGCTACCAATGCTTTCCGCCACGGCTTCGCGCAGGGCACGGCGTACGGTTTTCTTGGTGTTGTCTTCCTGGTTCACGCTTTCATAGGTGAAGCCAGTGATTTTGAGGGTTTGCAGGAGTTCACCGTTTTTAGTGAGGATGGTGTGGGGGTTATAATGGCAGGCAAAGGGAATAAAGGCGGGGACATCCGCCTCTTCTAATACGGCATTCTCCTGGGGGTCTACCTTGGCCATACTCCATTATAGCGTTTTCCAGGGGAAATAACCATGAAAAAGGGGTGGGTGGGGCGTTAGGCTGTCATACTTCCATCGTGATTTTCTGGGTGACGAAGAGCCAGGGAGACGGTAGGGTAAGCGTGGGGGACATGTGTATGAGGCAGTTATGCAAGATCCGGTGACATATGCGCCGCTTAAGGCCGCGTTATGGTTGATTACAGCGCAGGCCTGCGGTGCGGCGCTGGATGCGGTTTCGCGCCATGTCGCCAGTGAATTGCATGTGTTCCAGATCGTATTTTTCTGCATGGGTGGGGCGCTATTGCTGCGCTTGCCCTGGCTTGTTAAAGTGGGTGTGGGGCGGCTAAAAACCACGCGGATGAAGCTTTTTCTCTTGCGGCCCGTGCTGGAAGTGGCCGGGTTTTCCCTGTTATTTAGTGCGGTAGTGATAATGCCACTGCCGCAGGTCTCCGCGCTGATTTTCATGACGCCGGTGCTGATCACGGTGCTGGCGGTGGTGATTTTGCGTGAGGAAAGTTCGCTCTATACCTGGCTTTCGCTGCTGACCGGGTTTGTTGGCGTGCTGATTATCGTGCGGCCCGATGTGGAAGGGGTGAATATCGGCGCGGTCTATGTGCTGCTGGCCTCGCTGTGTTATGCGAGCTGTGGCATTATTATTCGCAGCCTCAGCCGTACCGAAACGCCGCGCAAGATCGTGTTTTACATGATGCTGTTTACCGCGCCGTTATCCTTGGCCTTGGCTCTGCCAGTGTGGCAGACACCGTCTTGGGAGATGGCGCCGTGGTGTGTGGCGCTGGCACTGTTATTCTTATGGCTGCAGCTTTCGGTGACTTATGCGATTCGCGCTGCCCCGCTGACTGACATCATGCCCTATGCGTTTACACGTATTATCTTCACCGCGATCTTGGCCTATGCGTTTTTTGGCGAGGTGGTGGAGGTGTGGACTGTGCTGGGGGCCGCGATTATTTTGGGTAGTGCGGTGGTCGGCATGCGCCGCCAGCGGTTTAATAAGGTAATGCCGTGATGTTGTTTTGGAGGAGCACTAGCGACGAGGTGCGACCCAAGGCTTGCGACCGCAAGCCCGCCAATCGTTTGGCGAAAAGCCTTAGTGGCGTTTGAAC
>JANQQO010000143.1 GCA_028289305.1 Rickettsiales bacterium
AAACCTCGCTAGAAGAGAAGATAGAGGTGAAGAACGTGGCGGTGGAGGATCTGCTAGGCCGACCGCAGCAAGCGCTAGACCGGGAAAGCATGCGTAGCCTGGTTGCGGGCAAGCGGGTGCTGATCACCGGCGCAGGAGGCACGATTGGCAGCGAGCTAGCACGGCAAATTGGAAAATATGCGCCTGCGCAAATCGCCCTGGTAGAAATTTCGGAATATAATTTATACCTCATCGACCAGGAACTGCAGGAATTATACCCAGATCAGCTGCACCAGCCTTATATTGCGGATGTGCGGGATTATGATTATCTCAATCATATTTTTGCTGAAAACACCCCGGATATTGTGTTTCACGCAGCTGCCCTGAAGCATGTGCCGATGTCTGAGGTAAATGTCAGCCAGACTGTGCTGACTAATGTAGCGGGCACGAAGAATGTGGCGGATTTGTGCATTGCACACCGGGTGCAGGAGATGGTGCTGATCTCCACGGATAAGGCCGTCAACCCCAGTAGCGTGATGGGCACCACGAAGCGAGTAGCGGAGCTTTATATTCAGGCGCTGGGTCAGTCTAAAAAAGCGAAGCATACGCATTTTTTAACGGTGCGCTTTGGGAATGTGCTGGGGTCAACGGGGTCGGTAGTGCCGCTGTTTAAACGCCAGCTGGAAAAAGGCGGGCCGATTACTATCACCCATCCGGAGATGATGCGGTATTTCATGACGGTGCGCGAGGCCGTGGAGCTGGTGATACAAACCGCTGTGATGGGGCGGGATGCTACGGCCAATGGGGCTATTTTTGTGCTGGAAATGGGAGAGCCGGTCTATATCAAAGATTTGGCAAAACAAATGATTCGGCTTGCGGGTTTAGAGGAGGGAAAGGATGTTTCCATCGCCTATACGGGGCTCCGGCCAGGGGAGAAGATGACAGAGGAGCTGTTTTACCCTGATGAACGTGCGGAAGCGACCGCCTATGAAGGCATTATGCGTGCGGCTTCTAAAGAGGCGGAATTTGGGAAAATTGAGAGCTTGGTGAAAACTCTGTGCAAGCTGAGTAAACAAAAGCATCGTGAGGATATTATGGCGCTGCTCGTGAAAGTGGTGCCGGAATATCGGGGCGATGATAGGGAATGACGCTTTAGGCTTATTTCAAACGCTGATAGATGTTTAAGGTAAGATCGTCCGCAAGATTTTTATCACCTAGATAGCGTTGGAAGTCTTCCTTTATATTTTCAAGCAAGGGGCCCGCAAACTCTGAATGCTCCTTGGCAGCATCTTCACAGAGCTGGGCCAACGCTTTCTCCGTGATATATTCCCCATTTGTATTGGGCGTTTCAATCAGGGCGTCGCTATAGAGAAATAGCATATCTCCCTTTTTAAAGCTCATGCTGTGCGTTTCATAGCTGGCGCCATTATCTACGCCAAGAGGTATGCCAGAACCATCTAGTATCTCGGCCTTATTATCCCGCAGCACAATAGGGCTGGGGCAGGCTGCTGTTGCGAATGACAGCGTGTCTTGCGCTGTGTCAATGATGCCATAAAACATGGTGGCAAATTGTTCTACGGGAAGAAGTTCCACCAGGCTTTCATTAAGGAAGGCAAGATAATCCGTAGGAGAGGCCATAATATCGCGCGCTCCTTGCTGGAAGATGGTGTGAAGCCTAAAGGCATTCAGCGCTGCGGCCACGCCATGACCAGAAAAATCGATGGTGAGCACACCAACCTTATCATCATCAATCTCTTGTACATCCCAAAGGTCACCACCAATTTCCGACGATGTATCAAAATAGTTTGCGATATCGAATGAGAATTTTTCTGCTATTTGCTTGATAAACAGGTTGGTGGGCAGCAACAGGTTTTGCATTTGGCGAGCATTGATTAACTCCTCATCAACACGCGCCTTATATTCTTTTAAACCTTTTAGCAGCGCCCTATTCTCAAGGTGGACGCGTACACGTGCGATGAGCTCGTCTGAATTAACGGGTTTTGTTACCAGATCTGTAGCACCGGCATCAAATGCCTCGGCACGTTGAGCAGGATCAGAAAGCGACGTAAGCACCAAAATGGGAAGTTCTTCGTATTTCTTCTCTTCACGAATGGCCTTACAATATTCAAACCCATCCATGCCTGGCATTAACAAATCGAGCAGAACAATATCGGGTTGTAAGCTATGTGTTCTTTCCAGCGCTTCCTCACCATCACTAGCCGTATACACCTCCTTAAAGCCATGGGTCCTAAAGATCTCTTTGGTGATCGTGAGGTTAAAAGCCGTATCATCCACAATTAAGATAGTGGCTCCCAGAAGATCCAGCTGAATGCCTTTTTTAGATGGCGCTAAAATTGCTTCTACCATTATGCTTCCTCGAAGACCATTGCCACTCTTCTGCCGCCCTCTAATACCTGCATTTCTGAAGCACAGGCTTCAATGATGCTAAGCCCCCTACCCTGCAGCAAGCTATCTTGGACGGTATCTTTTACGGCCTCATAATCAAAACCTGTACCCTCATCATCGACATTCACCGCTACGCTTGCTTTTTTCGTATTAAATGTGATGTCGATCCTGCGTGAGGCATATTCAGGATGGGTAAGGCGTTCATCCACCTGATTATAATAACTCACAAAATCTTCCAGGTTTCTGGTGAATTTGGGTACATGTAGTGAGCCGTGCACAATGGCGTTTGCTAGCGCCTCATGCACCGATGTCTGCACGGCAAAAAACATATCCTCTGAATAGCTGCCTTTTTTTCTTAAGAATTCTGTAATGACCCGGGCAACGGGCGTCTCATAGCTTGTTTTGGCAGTAATAAAGAGGCCGACTTCATTCTCAAGCGCCTTAGCACGCATGATTTTTTTATAAAACCGCCCAAAATTATCGACCTCAACGATAGCGTCAACAGACATATCAAGCAGCGTAAGCAAATGCTGCTCGTTAATCACTTGCGTAAGAAGTATTTTTTTGTTTTTACCACCCTCTGCTTTGGCAATGGTGGTTTCAGGCGATGTTTCACTTAATGTGAGATCTGCGTCATCAGCCGCCTGTTTCAGGATTGCCTTTGAAACATTGTGACCAAAAAGGAGGCTTTCTCCGGGCATGGCACCTCACTATGTGCCGAATAGGGTTTCAAATTTTGAGACACGGAACATTTTTTCTACCTGCCCCTGTGAGTTAATGAGGGAGAGCTTAACATTACGCTGGCCAGCTTCTTCGCGTGCTATGAGCATCATACCCAGGCCCGCAGAATCAATGAAATCCACACCAGCAAAATCGAGCACAAGAGTGTTAATCTCCGAATTACTTTCAAATACCTTCAACAAATCACGAAAATTTTGGTGATCTGCAAAGGTAAATTGCCCTCTCAGTGCCATAGTAGCGGTTTGACCATTGATTGACTGCGTGTATTCCATATATCCTCACACCTTGTTAGAACAAATCAATATCGTCATCATCATCTGCTGAAGCATCGCCTGCACCAGATGAAGCTGTATCGGTAGGTACCTCTTCTACCGCCCTTCCCAGGTTTTGCAAATAGTGATTTCTGAATTCGCTTAAGAGAAAGCAGTCTTCTATTTCTTTGATTAATGCCTGGTTTTCTTTTTCATGCGTTGAATCGGCAATGAGTGGTTGTGATTGGCTAGCAGCTTCATCTAAGTGACGATTTATTACCTTCAGCGCCTCAACCGAATTCCCAATATATTGCGAGGTGCGGTCTTGGAATTGCATCCCCATAATTGTGCCGCTGATGACTTTTGAACTCTCACGCGAGGTTTCTGCAGCTGATTCCAGCACCGCTTTGAACTTATCATTTTGTGAAAGAAGACTTTCCATCAATGCATCCAGTTTATCCTTTGCGGTAATACTATCTGACATATCCGTATCAGCAACTTTTTTGAGCGTTTCATACCCTTCTTTTACACTGCTCGTCACCAAACCAAGACGATAACGCATTTCTTCAGAAAGTTCGGCGATTTGCTTTGACACGGTGCGTACTTCATTCGCTACCACTGCAAAGCCTTTACCCGCCTCTCCGGCTCGCGCAGATTCAATAGTAGCATTAAGCGAGAGCAGGTTTGTTTGCTTATTAATGCCCTGAATTTTGACATTAAACTCATCAATGTGGGTGAGTGCCACCATGGCGTCATCTAGGCTATAGACCATGGACATGGCGCTTTGCGAAATGAAGAGGATTTTCTGGACCGCCGCACCGAGCGTGCCATTCATCATTTCAGCAAATTCGGCAAACGTGATCTTTTCATCTCCCACTTCCAGCAAGCTGGCGGTTTCAACAATTTCCTGGATAGCACTGCCCTGATCGTTCAAACTTGCGGCAAGTGTTTGGAATTTCTGATTGAGGTCAAGCGCACTATCTTCCACAAGTTCCGCAGTTTCTGGAAGCTTGCTGATGAGAACATCTAATGCTTTAAGGCTAGGAAGCAGCGCAGCACAAAAAACCTCCACTGCCTGCTTTGGATCTTTAAAGGGTTCTAACGAAGGAGGTGTTTCTGCTGGGGGTGCACCCTCTTCTGCTTCAGGAGCGGGAGATTCTGATGAACCATCAGCCGCATCTGCAGGTGCCTCTGCTGAATCTGCTTCTTTCTTCACCTCTTCAAGCGGCACCACTTCTGCCTCTGCAGCGGGCGGAGCCTCTTGTACAGGTGGCTCTTCTACTGTCTCTGGTGCTTGCTCTACTTTTGCTTCAGAAGATTCTGCCACACTATCCTCATGATGATGCTTTTTTATTCACTAGATGGTCTGCGATTTTTTCCAAAGGCAGCTGTTTATCAATAGCGCCGCTAAGATAGGCGGCTTTTGGCATGCCGTACACAACGCTGGTAGCCTCATCTTGACACATAGTATATGCACCGGCTTGCTTCATCGCCATTATTCCCTTTGTACCATCTTTGCCCATGCCCGTCAAAATTAACCCCAGAGCACGCCTTCCTACATTATTTGCCATCGATTCAAACAACACATCAACCGAAGGTTTATGACCCGATACATTCTCTCCATCTTTTAGCACACAATAGAAACCTTCTCCAGTACGATTTAGCTTTACCTCCATATGGCGATCACCTGGAGAAATATAGACATTACCGGGTTCTATCGGCTGTTTATCCTTTGCCTCCTGCACTCGCATAGTAGAAATGCTATTCAACCTCTGTGCGAAAGCGGAGGTGAATTTCTCTGGCATATGCTGCACGATCACCACTGGGAAAGAGTTTTTGGGCAAGAAAGGGATAATCTCACGCAACGCTTCCACCCCACCGGTGGAAGAACCGATGGCAAGAATATGTTTTTTTGGATCAAAACTGCCTTTTGCAGCGCTAATGGGTTTTCGTTTTTCTTTCAGCGTGGAGGCATCAATATATTTAACGCGGGCGCGAGAAGCCGCCTTCACCTTAGAGATGAGCTCTGTTTTGAGCGAGGTAATATCGGCATCCTCACCTTGTGGCTTGCCGATGCAATCCACCGCGCCCAGCTCAAGAGAGCGTATGGTTTCTTCCGCCCCTTTTTGGGTGAGCGATGACACCATCACAACTGGCATAGGCCGCAGAGACATAATCTTCTCTAAGAAAGAGATGCCATCCATACGTGGCATTTCAATATCCAGCGTGATGACATCTGGATTGAGGCGCTTGATCATATCACGCGCGACGATCGGATCCATCGCGGCACCCACCACCTCTATGCCGGGATCACTGCTGAGCATTTTCGTGAACATATCACGAATAAAGGCAGAATCATCGACAACAACGACTGTGGTTTTTTTCACTATGCAGCGATCCTTTCTGTATTAAAACAGCTCAACATCCGTTTTGCCCTGACGCTTGGTAATTTTGCTTTGGTATTGTTTTTCTTCCTTAAGCACTTTCTGGTCATCTTCTTTGCGGTGTAAGACGCGCATAAACACTTTACCCGTTTCTGGGAAATAGTGAATACGGCGCGGATGTTTGCCACCCAAATGTTCAGAGGCAATTTTAAACCCTTCATCCTTTAGGAATTTCTTTACAAATGTAGCGTTTTTATCGCCGATCATCGCTGAGCTATCAATCACGTTGCCACCACCAAACACTTTCATTTCTAACCGCTCACGCGAGGCGCCGAGTTTTAATATCTCGTTGATCAACTGCTCCATAGCAAAGGCGCCAAAACGCGCTGAATCGCCCTGAGAGGTAGTGCTACCCGGTAATAAGAAATGGTTCATACCGCCTATTTTAGTTACAGGGTCACGTATACAGGCTGCTACGCAAGAACCCAAAATCGTGCAGAGCATCTCTCCAGGATCGGCAGTAACGTAGAACTCGCCGGAAAACACTTTAACCACAGTAATTTCTGAAACTTGATCATAATAACGCTTTACACCATCAAAATAATCGCCGGCCTGGACCTTCTCAACATCGGTTCTTCTGATGGGGACGCGTTTCATTTTATTTTTCTATAGATAGTGTTGCCCATGGATTCAAAACGATCGCACACATTGAATAAGTTTTCTGAGTGGCCGATATAAAGCCAACCGCCAGGTTTAAGGAGATTAGCGTATTTATCAAAAATCACGCGCTGGGTGTCTTTATTAAAATAGATCACCACATTGCGGCAGAAGATCACATCAAACGGGCCACGCAGAGGCCAGTTTTCAAGCAAGTTAAGCTGCTTAAACGCGATCAGCTTCTTTAGCTTATCCGCCATAGAAACGGTTTCTGCACCCTTCTTTGACGAGCCGACAACGTATTTTTTCTGTAATGATTTTGGGATGGAGTCTAAGATTTTTGATTCATAGATGCCATTTCTGCCCTTATCGAGCATGTTAGTATCGATATCGGTGGCGAGGATCTTTGCGTTCCAGGTTTCTATATTCGACATAGCTTCACAGAGCGTCATGGCAATGGAATAGGTCTCCATGCCCGAAGAGCACCCCGCAGACCATACACGCAAACGCTTGCCTGGTGGAGGCTTTGCCACCATGGGCTGAAACACCTCTTCACGCAAATGTTCAAAATGGTGATTCTCACGAAAGAAGTTGGTGACATTGGTGGTGATGGCGTTGACGAAATTAATCATCTCCTTATCGCCATCTGGCGTAGCTACATACTCGCAATATTGTTTGAATGTCTTTAAATCAAGAGCACGCAGCCGGCGGGCAATGCGTGAATAGACCATGTTCTTCTTGTGGTCAGCAATGACAATGCCGGTTTTCTCGGTTACAAGGCGCGAGATAAAGCGGAAGTCGCTATCTTTAAATACAAACTCTCTTTTTGCAGGCTCCATGTATACCTCAAGCAGAGGAAAGGAGGCCTTATACTTTTAAATATAAAGCCTCCTTATCCATTTCGTGTACGAGTATTAAAACTCTTCCCAGCCTTCTTCGAATGATCCTTCTACGGCTGAGGCGGCCACTTTCTTCTTTGGCCGCTCAGATGGGTCAGACCCGGGAGCGGCGCTGCCATTAGCCTTAGAGGCGCGCGGCTTAGCAGATCCTTCTGGAGCTTCAAGCGCTTGCGTAGCTGCACGAGCACCAAATCCACCAGCACCTTCTTCTTCTACTTTGAAGAATTCCATCAAGGATTCAAGCTCACCCGCCTGCTCTACAAGCGACTGTGCTGCAGCCGTGTTTTCTTCCACCAGCGCTGCGTTTTGCTGGGTGCCTTCATCCATCTGTGCCACGGCAGAATTGATTTCATCAATACCTGTCGCCTGTTCTTCGCTGGCAGAAGCAATTTCTGACATCAGCGTTGCCACATCTTTTACCGATGTCACAATTTCTTCAAGCGTCCCGCCTGCCTCATTTACGAGCTCAGAACCTGTTTTCACCTGATCACCACTTTCAGTGATAAGGGTTTTGATCTCTTTGGAGGCTTCGGCCGAACGCCCTGCAAGCGATCGCACTTCCGAGGCTACTACGGCAAAGCCTTTACCTGCCTCACCGGCCCTGGCTGCTTCCACCGCAGCATTCAGAGCAAGGAGGTTGGTTTGGAAGGCGATATCGTCGATCACGCCAATAATATCGGAGATCTTCTGTGAAGACTCCTCGATATTACCCATGGCGCCCACAGCACGACCAACCACTTCACCACCTTTTGTAGCAACATCGCGGGCTTTGGTCGCAAGGTCGTTACCTTTGGAGGCATTTTCAGAGTTTTGTCGTACCGTGCCGGTGATTTCTTCCATAGAAGCCGCTGTTTCCTCCAGCGAAGATGCCTGTGCTTCGGTACGTTGAGA
>JANQQO010000193.1 GCA_028289305.1 Rickettsiales bacterium
CCACTCGTGTAGGTAGACCACGTCTTTATCTTCAGAATGGCCTTGCTCTTTGAGGTTCACGCAGGTGTAGCTATATTCTTTCTCTTCCTCGAGTTTGAGGGTGCGATCGCCTTCGGTGATGCCAGCATAGAATTTGATGCAGCGATAAAGCGCGGTGGGGTAGATGGGATCTTTTGCAGCATGTTCAGACATAGTGGTGCCTCCATTGCGATTGTGCTAGGGAATGAAGCTCCACAGGGCAAAGCCCTGTGGTGTTATACTAATTAAAAAAAGCTTCATCGCGCCGTAGCTTAAAGAAGCTTTTTTAGGTGAAACCCGCCTCCGCCAAGGCTTCGGCGTGGTCACGCCACGCTAGAATACACGGAGCAAGCTCCGTGGTATTAAGCGTAGGCGGATAATGTAGAGACTGTAGCGGATTTTTCAAGGGAGAAAGGCGGGCGCGTGTGGGGAAGGCATTTTTCCCATGGACAGGTTCGTATGTTTGCGTATATATGGTCGGCTTCTGTCTCTTTTGTTCAAGAAGAGGATCTTTGCCCAGGTAGCTCAGTTGGTAGAGCAAGGGACTGAAAATCCCTGTGTCGGTGGTTCGATTCCGCCCCTGGGCACCATCCTTCAATTCCGCAAGCTTCGCTTGCTTGGGATTGACGAGATGTCTCGCCACCTTTAGGTGACGGACAAGCTAGCAAATACTGTGCTGTTATTTCAGCTGCGAGAAGATATCGGGGGTGGGGGCTGAGGTGTCGCCATTGATGCGCTTGAGTGCGAATTGGGCGCTTTCCCTTACCCAGCGGTGATCATCTTGCGACAAGCGAGTGACGATAGGAAGGCTACTGCGGGCAGAGGGCCCGATTTTCCCGAGAGCGAGCAGGGTGATGGCCTTTAGATCATCATCTCTTTCATTTTCACGCAGAATACTGATGAGGCTCGGTACGGCGCCGCTGGAATCTTTCCCCAGCGTGCCGAGGATATAGATAGCGTTGATGCGCTCACGCCGCGAGGAGGCCGGGCTGTTACATACTTCCATGAGGCCGGGCACGCCGCGCTCGCCAAGGCGCTCAAACACCCAGCGGTTTTGTTCAAACATCATGTGGTCTGAGGAATTTAGCATATCGAGTGCTCTATCAAGCTTTGTGGATTGGTTTTTTGTAAGCTGACGGCTTTTCTTTTCTTTTTTTACCCATTCTTTGGCTTCTTCAGAAGGATTGAAGGCGGGCGGGGCGATGAAAAGCTGATAGACGATAGCGAGGCCAAATACGGCCGCTAGGCCAATGATTAGAACGTAAAGCTCGCGCTTATGTGAGAGAACGTAATCGAACCGGAGTCGTGCCATATATGGGTTACCGTACTTTGTATTGCTGGTGTAAAATATACATGAAAAAATACGGGAAGGGTAGGCTTTTGTTCTATAAAGGAACAATTTTGTGACGTGGTGTTATGTGATGCTTATTCGTTGTTGTCGCGTATGACGGTGAAGCCTTCTGAGAGCCAGATGTGGGCGCAGGGAGGGGGGTTATCTGTATCGTTGCAGCCTTCTGTGTGGATATGAAAACCTGCAGTGGCGTGGTCTGCACGCCAGGATTCAGGCAGGTTGGGGTCGAGCCCGGCATCGCCATATTTGGCAGTGTGCATGCGGATGGTGATGATGCGGGTTTTTTGGGTGTTTTCTGGGGGGAAGAAGCGGAGCTGCCAATAGGGCTGCGTTTCTTCGTTTGTGGGGTGGTCTAGCGTGTCCTCCTCGGAGGGGGCTTTGGCGATGACATGCGTCCAAGGGAAGGTGGTGAGGGTGTTGAGCGCCACCTGTTTGTCGCCTTTTTCAATTGCCGCATCGAGTGCTGCAGTGAATTTCTGCGTGTCGATATCGGGCATTTTGTCGGTGAAGACCATAAACAGCATATAGGCACTGCTCAGAAGAGCGCCGAGGGTGAAGGCGCTGATCAGGGTGGCGGCGGTGATGACAATGATACGGTGGAGCATGATGATGGCTATTTACTTTTCTACTTCAGTCTTATATTCACTGTCTACTTCACGGTGAACATAGCGTAGTTGTTAAGGAAAAATCATGCAATTGGATAGTGCGACGGTCAAGAAAATAGCGAAGCTAGCACGGATTCGACTGGAAGACGATGAGGTGGAGGTGTTTGCTAAGGAATTGTCGGCAATTCTGGACTGGGTGGAGCAGCTGCAGGAGGTGGATACGGAAGGCGTGGCGTGTATGGCCGGTGTGGGCGGTTATCCTTTGCGCATGCGCGAGGATAAGGTGACAGGGGGTAAGCGCAAGGAGGATGTGCTGAAAAATGCACCGGAGAGTGCGTTTGATTGTTATGTGGTGCCGAAGGTGATTGAGTAAGATGACAGAGTTGACGCAGCTAACCCTGCGCGAGGCGCGTGACGGGTTACGGGAGAAAACATTTTCTGCAGGTGAGTTGACGGAGGCGCATATCGCGGCGCTGGAGGGCGCACGTGCGTTGAATGCATTTATCACCGAGACGCCGGAGCTAGCGCGCGAGCAGGCGAGGGCCGCAGATGCAGCGCTTAAGAAAGGGGAAGGCGCAGCGCTGACCGGTATTCCGCTTGGGGTGAAGGATTTATTTTGCACCGAAGGCGTGTTGGCAACCTCATGCT
>JANQQO010000240.1 GCA_028289305.1 Rickettsiales bacterium
TTGCGGCAGAAGCGACGTTTGCGGCATTGGAGGCGGGTGATAAAACGCTCACCACCTACCCGGATAAGATTAAAAAATCGTGGATATATAAAGAGTTGCGAGTGGTACGTAATATACGGCCTGCATTCCGCTTTGGGCTGTGGCCAGCGCTGCTCTATAGCGCATTTGATACGTATATTTTGCGCGGTAAGGCACCGTGGACATTTCGTAACCACGCCGATAATACCTCGCTACAAGAGGCTGCAAAATCAAAGAAAATTGAGTATCCAAAACCAGATGGCGTGGTGAGTTTTGATCTGCTTTCATCAGTGTATATTTCTAACACTAATCATGAGGAAAATCAGATTATCCATTTGACATTAAAGGATAATGATGTGCCAATCCGGGTGAATTTGGCACAATATGATGCGCCGGAACAGCGCTATTGCCCGGCAGGGGTGTATGAAATTGTGGAGGAGGGTGGCGGCCCACGCCTGCAGATTAATGCGCAGAATTGCGTGCATTGTAAAACCTGCGATATCAAAGATCCCACGCAGAATATTGTGTGGGTGACGCCTGAAGGGGGCGGTGGCCCTAATTATCCTAATATGTAAAGCCCATGGCGGACGATCCACAGGAAAAAGCAAAGGAGGCGGCAGAAAAACTGCTCGCCATTGCGTTACAGTATGATCGTGCTGCAGATAGCGCACCGCGGGTTGCAGCCAAGGGTAGCGGCTATATTGCAGAGCAGATTCTAAAGCTGGCCGAAGAGTCGGATATTCCGGTGCATAGTGATGCGGAGCTCGCGGAAATTTTGTCTGTACTGGAGTTGGATTCTTATATACCTTTGGAGGCTTATATGGCCGTGGCGGAAATACTCTCGTATATCTACCAAAAACAGGCTGAAAACAGGCAATCATCATAGTGACGGGAAGGGGCGATTATGGCCGGTATACAAGACCCTAAGGCAATGTTGCAAGATATTGAAACCCGTGTGGAGAGCTATAAAAAAGAGCTCGATGCTGGCAATGCCATTGATCTTTCTGGCTTTGAGGATGATGTGCGGACGGTATGCAGTGCTATTAACGATTTGCCGACAGATCAGGCTATGACGATGCAAGCGCGGCTCAGGGATTTGAACGAGACACTACAGAGTATTGCAGAAACGCTGACGAATCAGCGAGATGCACTAAAGGCGCAGTTGCAGGGGTTGGATAAGCAAGGTGAAGCGCATGCGGCGTATCGGAAAGTGGACAATTCTGTGGCGCCGGTGCAGCCGGAGGCATCCTCTGATGCGCCTAGTTCGGATGATGATTCGGAAACAAAAGCGTAGCTATAAGCCATGGACATTTGGAACGTGATAAATGCTGCACTGGCCCTAGTTTTTGTCTTAGGGCTGGTGGGAGTGACCTCATTTTTATTGCGGCGCTATGGCGGCGGGCGGCGTTTGTGGTTTAGCCGGGTGCAGCGTGGGGAAGATCCGCGCCTGGTGATTAGCGATATGGTGATGCTGGATGCAAAGCACCGCCTGGTGTTGGTGAAGCGGGATGCGGTGGAGCATTTGGTGCTGCTTGGGCCTGAGCAGGCAACGGTGATTGAGTCTGGCATTAAGGGAATGCCTTCCAGCAAGTCTAGAAAACCAAAGAAATCCATCACATGACAAAGCGGCGCTTGTTTTTCTTACTTTGTGCTGCGGCGGCTTTGTTGCTGCCTGTTGTGGTGGTGGCGCAGAGCATCAATATTGACTTGGGTGATGAAGAGCTGGGCGGTACGGCGACTTCGCGTATTATTCAGCTGATTATCCTCGTTACGCTGCTTAGCCTGGCGCCGTCGATTTTGCTGATGGTGACCTCGTTCACCCGCATTATTGTGGTGCTTTCTCTGCTGCGGAGTGCGCTCGGGATTCAGCAAACACCGCCGAACCCAGTGTTGATCAGCTTAGCGTTGTTCCTCACCGTTTTTATTATGGCACCGGTATTTGAGGAGGCCTATCAGAACGGAATTTCACCACTGATAGAGGAGGAGATTGAGTATAAAGAGGCGTTTGATAAAACGTCTGCGCCGTTTCGTAGCTTTATGTTAGAGCATGTGCGGGAGAAAGATTTGCAGCTTTTTATTGATATGTCAGAGGAAGAGCTGGTGATTGAAGGGCCGCAAGACACGCCATTTCAAGTATTGATCCCCGCATTTATGATTAGTGAATTACGCCGCGCGTTTGAAATTGGCTTTCTGATTTTTGTACCGTTTCTGATTATCGATATGGTGGTGGCATCGACTTTAATGTCGATGGGTATGATGATGTTGCCACCGGTGCTGATTTCTCTACCATTTAAGCTGGTATTTTTTGTGCTAATTGATGGGTGGCATATGCTGAGCGGTAGTTTGGTAGAAAGCTTCAATGTGGATGGGTAATTTATAGCGCCGCGTTTTCTTGCGGCTCTTCCTTTTCTTCAATCATAAATTGTTCCTGGTGGCGCTGAATAAATTCTTCGATATTGCGTAAAGGTGTGGGCGGGTCAAACGCAGCTTTAGGGAAGGGCTTGCCTTTTTCTCCCAGCTGTTCAAAAGGTGGCATGTTGGTTCTGTCGATCGCAACAAAGTTGGAAAAATCACGCTGCAATGCGCGTAGGGCAAGCTGATCTTCGCGCTCACCGGTCATGGCATAGGCGACAGCAAGCTGTAATACGCGATAGCGCTCTTCTGCCTCTAGGCGATCACGCCCAGCAGTGGCAATATTGGCCACTTTAGGTGCCAATACGGTAATAACGCTTTCCCACTGCTTGTTGGGCCAGAAGAAATGGCGATTCATAAAATCGCCGATGTCAGTAAGTTGCACGGTTTCTTCTAAGCGGCGATGATCTACCATCCCCTTATTGTTGGTAACAAATAAGAACACGCTGCGTTTGTTGTCATCCGGAATTTTGAATGAGAAATCCTGTCGCAATGCATTAAGGTTTTCCCGGTCTTCCTGATTGGCGTAGGCGATGGAGAGTTTGACTAAGGCTTCCATTTCTTCATCAGTAAGCGGGAAGGGGTTCTGTCGGGTTTCTGCCAGACGGGGTTCGGTGATATCAATGACGGCAAACCAGTTTTGCAGGCGCCAGAACATCTCTAGCCGGAAATCTTCCGCCGCACGGCTATCGTCGTCAGCAAGGAGGAGGAATGTGTCGGTATATTTTGCTTGATCGATGAGAGCTTGTGCGGTGGAGTATTTATGCTTTAGGACGATCTCTTCGCTGGCGTCATCAAGGTCGATAAATTCTAGTGCTTCTAGGGCTTTTTCCGGCTGGTTATTATCGATATAGATAGAGGCGAGTTTCAATGCGAGCTGGTATTTCTCCTCTCCTTCTGAACGGAAGCGCGTTTGGTGCTGTAATAGGGCGGTGGCACTTTCTAACAAGTCGGCATTAACGAAAATATCAGCAAGGTTGCGTGTAATTTTATCACCAAGCGCTCCTACAGGTGTGAGTTCTCGGAATTCAAAATATATGGAGAGCGCTTCAAACGGCGGGATATCAAAGGCTTTACCTTTTTCAAACAGGTCAATGAAGGTTTGTCGCATGCGCCCGGCAATCACCAACGCATCCTGAGTGCGTGGGAATTCTGTTGCGAGCTCGCGCCATGCGCGTAGCCCTTCCATATATTGATTGTTTTTGATGTAGAGCCTGCCGATAAAGCGTAATAGATTGCGCTCAAAGCCATCGCCACGCCATACGATGCGCAAGTCTTCTGTTGCTTGGATAGCTTGTTTTAACGTGATTTGTCGCCGCTTGATAAGCAGCTGCACTTTGGAAAAAGCGGCATGTGCGCGTACACGCCGATCTTCTACTTGTTGCTCTAGTTGTTCGTATATGGCCAATGCATCTTCAGGACGGTTTTCCTGCTCGTCTACGCGTGCAACGAGATAGCGCTCCCAGTTTTTCTGGAAAGGCGTTGCTTCTTCTTCGCCCAAAAAGCTTAAGATAGCACGTGCTTTCTTGACATTGTCTTCATCCAGCCATTTTTCTGCGGCTAAAAGGCCAAGCTGGTGGCGTATGGCAGAGGGGTAATCGCGCAAGAAATATTGAAAATTATCGTAAAAGCGTAACGTTGTTTTTTCTTCATCGCTTTTGGCATTTGGTGGCATCTGATGGTGGCTTGCCCAGTGTAGGAGACGCGCTTCTTCGACGCCTTCGTCATCGGCGAGGGTTCTTTCTAGCTCTGCGAACAGTATTTCTGCTTCCGCAAAATGGCCAAGCAGTAGACGTGTGGCTCCCATCAGGAATTTGAAATCTTTGGTGTTTTGTACCTCCAGGTCTTCTACAGCAGCGTAGTTCAGCGCACCCAGTGCTTCAGCAAATAAACCTTGGGAAAAATAAAACTCTGCCATTAATAAGCGCTTCTCACTGGCGTCTTCGGTGCTTGTTGCCGTACGTGCCGCCTCTAACAATACACGTTGTGCCTCATAGATATCGATTTGAGGGGTATCATCTATGGCGTTGCTGTCTTCGGCTTCTCCTTCTGCAAGCTCTTCTTCACTATCCTCTTCTGCTGTTTCTTCCGTTTCTCCTTCATTCTGCTCCGTATCTGCATCCT
>JANQQO010000246.1 GCA_028289305.1 Rickettsiales bacterium
GTGGCACCGGTGACGATCACTTAGAAGGCGGTAGCGGGCGCGATAAGCTTTATGGCGACGAAGGCAATGATACGCTTCAAGGCGGCGGCGGCCATGATAGCCTCTATGGCGGCGCAGGCGACGATCGCTTAGAAGGCGGTGGCGGCAACGATAAGCTCTATGCTGATGGCGGCGATGACACGTTGATCGGCGGCGCCGGCAATGATTCCTTCTATATCAGCGAAGACGGCGACCTCATCATCGAAGGCGGCGCCGGCAATGATAAGATCTTCTTCCAAGGCAGCAATGATTTCACCTTCACCGCCGATGACGATGCAAGCGTCACCTTAGTGCGCGGCGCGGAAGGCGATGATAACCTTAGCTATACAGGCAATCAGAAAATCCGCCTTGAAGGCCAAGGCGGTGACGATACGCTGTCTGGCGGCAGCGGCAATGATAGCCTTTATGGCGGCACGGGCGCAGATAGCCTTGAAGGCAATGACGGCGCAGACCGCCTCTATGGTAATGATGGCGATGACACAATGAGCGGTGGCGCGGGCAATGACCGTCTCTATGGCGGCAAAGGCAATGACCAACTCAGCGGTGGCGCAGGGAATGATCGCCTCTATGGCGGTGACGGGCTAAACGCGCTTTCCGGTGGCGATGGCAATGACAGCCTCTACACCGATAGCAATATGGTGAAAGCCACCGGCGGAGACGGCTTCGACCGCTTATTCTACAATACCAGCGATGCGATCAACGTCACCTTAAACGACGATATCGAATGGGTACGCGCCGGCGAAGGCAATGACATCATCGCCACTAAAACCAGCGCCAATATCACCCTGGATGGCCGCGGCGGCGACGACGAACTCACCGGCGGTAGCGGGCGTGATCGGCTCTATGGCCGCGAAGGCGACGATGTCCTCACCGGCGGCGAAGGCAACGACAATCTCTATGGCCACCAAGGCACGGATACGGCGATCTTCCAAGGCGATATCGATGATTACAGCATCAGCGTACGCGGCGGCCGCACGACGGTCAAAGACCTCGTGGGCAATGAAGGCAGCGACCGCCTCTTCGACATCGAGCAACTCCAATTCGCCGATGTCACCGCCTATTGGAACAGCACCGACGCCGTCTGGGAATACTAAACAAGCAGTGAGCCGTGAGGGATTTTTATAAATGACGCTCATGCGCCGCGTAGGCTGCACTGTTTTACTTAAATGACGTTCAAACGCCACTAAGGCTTTTCGCCAAACGATTGGCGGGCTTGCGGTCGCAAGCCTTGGGTCCGCACCTCGTCGCCTGCGGCTCCTCCATGCTGAATCTAAGCTACTCCTCCCACCCGTCATCCCCCTGGCACGCGTTTTTGCCTCCTAATGGATCCCCGTGCTCACGAAAACTGCAGCGCACTTTTCGCACCACGAGGATGACAAGGGTGGGATAGCAAAAACCGTGCGTGAGCGTTAGCGAACAAGCAGGGGGATCCATCTTGCGTAACGCCACCAGCCCTCAATCCCCTAAAGCCCAATCCCCTATTCCCTATTCTCCGAATACTCCCTATACTCTCCCCCATGTATGGCTATATCCTCAAGCGCCTGCTGCTGATTATCCCCACCTTGCTCGGCATTATGGTGGTCAACTTTCTGGTAGTGCAGGTCGCCCCTGGCGGGCCGGTAGAACAGGCCATCGCCACCCTCACCGGGCTGGATAGCAATTTCACCGAGCGCTTCACCTCAGTCGGCGCCAGCGATACCTTAGGCGAAGACAGCACCACCCATACCCATAGCGCTGAGTATAGCAGCAAATACCGCGGCGCCCAGGGCTTAGACCCTGATCTCATCAAAGAGCTAGAAACCCTCTACGGCTTCGATAAACCGCCGCTCACGCGCTTTTTTGACATGATGGGGCACTATCTCCGTTTCGATTTCGGCACCAGCTTCTTCCGCGATGAAACCGTGGTTAACCTGGTGTTGGAAAAAATGCCCGTCTCGATTTCGCTCGGCCTATGGACCACCTTGCTCGTCTATCTCATCTCGATCCCGCTCGGCATCAGCAAGGCCGTGCGCGATGGCCAGCCCTTCGATGTCTGGACCAGTTTCGCCATCGTCATCGGCTACGCCATCCCGAGCTTCTTATTCGCCATCCTGCTCATCATCCTGTTCGCCGGCGGTAGCTATTGGGATATTTTCCCCTTGCGCGGCCTGGTCTCGGATAATTGGAGCACCCTTTCTTGGCCCGATAAAATCCTCGATTATTTCTGGCACATCACCTTACCCGTAGCCGCCCTGGTCATCAGCGGGTTTGCCAGCCTCACCATGCTGTGTAAGAACTCCTTCGTTGAAGAAATCGGCAAGCAATATGTCACCACCGCGCGCGCCAAGGGGGCGGCCGAACACCGCGTGCTCTATGGCCATGTCTTCCGTAACGCCATGCTGATCGTCATTGCCGGCTTTCCCGCCGCCTTCCTCTCTATCCTCTTCACAGGCTCGCTATTGATTGAGGTGATCTTCTCGCTCGATGGGCTCGGCTTGCTCGGCTTTGAGGCCGCCATCGCGCGTGATTACCCGGTGGTGTTCGGCACGCTATTCTTCTTCACCCTGCTCGGGCTCATCTTCGCGCTGATTGGGGATTTGGTCTATGTCCTCGTCGACCCGCGCATCGATTTCGACACCATCACGGGGTAATAAAAGGATTTAGGATAAAAAAAAGAGGTACG
>JANQQO010000249.1 GCA_028289305.1 Rickettsiales bacterium
GGGAAATACGCTGTTGCTGTGTGGCAATGGCGGGAGTGCGTGTGATGCGATGCATGCAGCGGGCGAATGTGTGGGCCGGTTTGTGAAGGATCGGCAGGCTTTGCCGGCGATCGCGCTGACGGCAGATGCGGGCATTTTGACCGCGGTGGGGAATGATTACGGGTTTTCAGAAATCTTTGCGCGGCAGGTGGCAGCGCTCGGGAAAAAAGGCGATGTGTTGCTAGGGTTATCGACTTCTGGGCAGAGCGAGAATGTGTTACGCGCGCTGGAAGTGGGGCGGGAGCGCGGGCTTTATACCGTGTTGCTGACCGGGGAGAAGGGGGCTTTGAACACGGATGCGGTAGAGTTGGTGCTTGCGGTGCCGAGCGCGGTGACCGCGCGGATTCAAGAAGTGCACCATATGGCGCTGCATATGCTGATCGCCTTGGTGGAACAGCATATGGGGATAGCGTGATGGCGGAAAAAGAGCATGAAGCGGTAAAAAACCAGCCGAAAGAGGCGGAAAAGCGCCCTCGCGAGATTGGCGGACCAAAAGGCCCCGAACCCACGCGCTATGGCGATTGGGAGGTGAAGGGCAAGTGCGTGGATTTTTAAAATATGGGCCACAAAAAAACCACCGGGAAGATCCCGGTGGTTTCGATGATGTGATTTTGCGATGTGTTCCTCCGCCGCGTCAACGGCTGAAAAGTTTTGTTTCTTGCACAAATGCCAAGATCAACCCTGTAAACGCAAGGCACGGGGCGATGGACAGGACAAACGAAACCCACCATAGTACACCACTATCCAAGTAGTGGTGTACTAATGCCCAGCCGTAGAACATTACTATTCCAGTAACAACGATACTATATGGAATTGCTAGCCAGTAGTAGTACCGGGTACCCTTTTTAAAGAGTCGCCTCCGCAACAAGATTGCGAACATGGCAATTGTGCACAAAAACAGAAAGCCAACGAGCGGTACAGTATCAGGTTGAAGATGTAAGCTGTCGGGCTCAAGGATCTTCATAATTCTTGAAAGTACAATGTTTCCGCCACCAGCATAACTCAACACAGCACAGAGGAACATCACTCCTGAGATTGCCTTGTTTCGTGCACATTCTCCTTCGGTGTTGCCACCTGTAAGGTCTGTAAGGTCAAGAACCTTTGTCGAATCCTCATTACACATCATACACCTCTTTCTATCAAAGAGACCTAGTAGCAGGAACGCCCTGCTGACATATTAGAACAGAGACCACCTACGCCGGTGGTTCTGAAAATTCACATACGCATACGCAAACTATTTAACACAATATATTATAGTATAATAGAGCATATTAGTCAACTATCATATTGATAGATAGTATTTTTGCCAAGAAATATGCTATTTTTCTTTGTATTTCAATGGGTGAGGTGGTTATCGTCGTATTTCTCTTGTTTTGAGGGGGGTGATTGCCCCGATGGTTTAATAACCTTGTGCTTGGCCGCGGGCGAGCCTAGAATGCCGCTGTTATGACGATACATCCAGAATTAGGGCGGGTTTGCGCCGTGGTGGTGACCTATAATATTGGTGAGGAATACGCCGGTAATTTCGCGAGCTATATCGATCAGGTTGATAAGGTGGTGATCGTTGATAATGGCTCTGATAGAGCGACACAGCGCGTGCTCAGGCAGTTGCATGATGCCTATCCGAAAAAAACCGTGGTGATGGTGAATCATAAGAATTTAGGGCTGGCGGCTGCGCAGAATATGGGGCTCCGCCAGGCGGTGGATGAGGGGTTTGACTGGGTATTGCTGTTTGACCATGATAGCCGGGCGGAACCGGATATGGTGGCGCAAATGGCGGCGGTGGTGCAGCATCACCCGGCGGCGGAGAAGATTGGTATCGTTGCGCCGTATTTCTGGGAAGAGGTGACGCAGAAGCCAGCGCGCTATGTGACGGCGCGGAACAAGGTGTTGTTCGTGGTGCAGCGCTTTCGCGCCGATAAATTTGCCTTACGGCAGCGGAAGGAAAAACGTGCGCGTGCAGGGCGGGTGAAGCGGGTAGTGCACCAGGCCGGCCGGTGGATGCGGAAAAGCGCGCTCGGACGCGGCGTGAAGCGCGTGTGTGCGCGTGTGGTAGCGGGGGTGCAGCGCGTGCTTAGGCTTGGCCTGCCGCGGTTTCGCCAACAGGTGAGAGGAGAATATATGGATGGGGTGCTTGCGGTGATTGCCTCTGGCAGTTTGCTGCGCGCGGCAATGGTGCGGGATATTGGGATGATGCGGGAGGATTTTTTCATCGATTATATCGATAGCGAATATTGCCTGCGGGCGCGGCGCAAGGGCTGGAATGTGGTGGTGGCGCGGCGCGCGGTGTTGCACCATGCGCTGGGCGAGAAAAAACGGCATACGCGGCTCAATATGACGGTGGTGACCTCGAACCACAGCGCAGCGCGGCGCTATACGATTTATCGCAATCGTATTTGGGTGTGGCGCATGTATTACAGCGATGCATTTCCCTATGTGCTGTTTGATATGATTGCGGTGACGTTTGACATGTGGCGTATTGCTCTGCTAGAGCAGGAGCGCTTTAGAAAGCTGCGCGCGGTGTTGCGCGGCGTGTATGATGGATTTTGGCGCAAGAAAGCGCTGATGCAGGAAGTGTAGGAGCAGGATATGGCAGTGGATCGTGAGAGTGCGTTGGCAAGCAAAGCCTGGCCATTTGTAGAGGCGGAGAAGCTATTAAAACGGGTGGAGCAACACCCGCCAGCGGATGGTGTGGTGGTGTTTGAGACCGGCTATGGGCCGTCTGGCCTGCCGCATATCGGGACGTTTGGGGAGGTGGCGCGCACTACGATGGTGCGGCATGCGTTCTCGAAACTATCGGAGCTGCCGACGCGGCTGATTGCGTTTTCGGACGATATGGATGGGTTGCGGAAGGTGCCGGATAATGTGCCGGATCCAGAGAAATATCAGAAATTCTGCCCAGTGCGGAGCGATGACCCAGAGGCAATGGACCAGGTGGGAGGGGTATCGCTAACCGCGATCCCAGACCCGTTTGGCACGCATGATAGCTATGGCGCGCATATGAACGGCCGACTGAAGGCGTTTTTGGATACGTATGGGTTTGATTATGAGTTCAAGAGCGCGACGGAGTGCTATGCGAGTGGGATGTTTGATGCGACATTGCTTGCTGTGGCAGAGCATCACGAGGCGATTTGTAATATCGTGAAACCGGCGCTGAGTGAGAAGCGTCAGCAGCATTATAGCCCGTTCTTGCCGGTGTATGAGAACCGGCCGCTGCAGGTGGATGTGACGGTGGTGGATGCCAAGAAGGGCATTATTGGCTATCACAACCCGCTGGATGGCGGGCAGTGGCATGAAACCGAGGTGACGGGCGGGAAGTGCAAGCTGCAATGGCGGGCCGATTGGGGCATGCGCTGGGCCGCTCTGGGTGTGGATTATGAGATGTATGGCAAGGATTTGGTGGATGCGGCGCAATTGGCCGGGCGGATTTGTAAAGAGATTGGCGGCAAGGCGCCGGAAGGCTTTGTGTACGAGATGTTTTTGGATGAGAAGGGGCAGAAAATCTCTAAATCGAAGGGCAATGGCCTGACGATGGAGGAATGGCTGCGCTATGGTACGCCGGAAAGCCTGGCCTATTATATGTATCAGAGTCCGCGCAAGGCCAAGCGCTTGTATTTTGATGTGATCCCCAAAGCGGTGGATGAATATCTGGCGCATCTCGGGAAATACGCGGAGATGGAGGAAGCAGAGCAGCTGAAAAACCCGGTATGGCATGTGCACTCAGGCGAGCCGCCAGTGATGGAAGTGGCGGTGACGTTTAGTTTGATCTTGAATCTTGCGA
This sequence comes from Rickettsiales bacterium, assembly GCA_028289305.1. Classification (GTDB taxonomy): domain Bacteria; phylum Pseudomonadota; class Alphaproteobacteria; order Rickettsiales; family JANQQO01; genus JANQQO01. The sequence goes on from JANQQO010000249.1 coordinate 3,821, forward strand.
GTGCATGCAACCCGGAGGATAAAAGCGTGTTATGGGGTTTTATCAGCCGCTATGCGCCCGAGGCGACGCCGGAAACGGCACCACATGTTGATGCGCTGGTGGAACGCGCGCTTAATTACTATACGGATTTCGTATTGCCACATAAGGAATTCCGCGCTGCCAGTGAGCAAGAGCGCACGGCGATGGAAACGCTGGTGACCGAGCTGCAGGCATTGCCCGCGGGTGCGGAGGCGGAGGCAATTCAAAACGTGGTTTATGCGGTGGGCAAAGCGCATGGGTTTGAGAATCTGCGCGAGTGGTTTGGCGCGCTGTATGAAGTGTTGCTCGGCCAGAAACAAGGCCCGCGCATGGGCAGCTTCATTGCCCTTTACGGTGTGGAGGAGACCATCGCCCTGATCAACAAGGCGCTGAAAGATGAGGTGGCAGCGGGATGAGTGAGGGGTTTTTACATAGCAGTATAGCTGTTATATGACAGCATTCACGACAATAGGGGCGTTGGCGGCGCGGTATGACGCGTTTTTGCTGGATTTATGGGGTGTGGTGCATGATGGACGCGTGCCGTATCCTGGGGTGATTGAGACGTTGGAGCAATTGCGCGCGGCGGAGAAGCGCATTGTGTTCCTTTCTAACGCGCCGCGGCGGGCCGCACGGGTGGAGGAGGTGCTAGAGAAGCTCGGGATTGGGTCTGCGCTCTATGATGGGGTGATGACCTCTGGCGAGGCGGTTTATCGCCATCTGGCGCAGGAGCAGGCGCGTTATGGCACGCGCTATTACTATATTGGGCCGGAAAAAGATCAGGGGCTGTTAGACGGGCTGGCGATGGAAGGGGTGGATGATGCGGCGGAGGCGGAGTTTGCGCTGGTGACCGGATTTGACGGGGATGATTCGGTGTTAGAGGAGAAATTGGATGATGTGGAAGCCTGTGTGGCGGAGGGATTACCGCTGATCTGTGCGAATCCAGATAAGGTGGTGGTGCGGCAAAGCGGCGAGCGATTGCTCTGCGCGGGTGTGATTGCCGAGGAATACGAAGCGCGCGGCGGGGCGGTGGAATATTTCGGCAAGCCCTATGGGGTGGTGTATCAGCATTGCCTTGCGTTCCTGGATGGTGCGGCAGAGGCGAAAATCGTTGCGGTGGGTGATGGGCTAGAGACCGATATTGCCGGCGCGCAGCAGGCGGGGATTCATGCGGTGCTGTGTACGGGCGGGATTTTGGCCGCCGAATTAGGGATTACGCCGGGCGAGCAGCCTTCGGAAGAAGCGGTAACGCGTGTGTGTGAGGCGGCAGGAGTGACGCCTGATGCGGCGATCACAGCCCTGCGCTGGGAGTGATTGGTTAATGGTGAATCGTTATTCGTTAATAGTGACACCCCCACAAGATTTCGTAAATTCGCTGTGCTCATTAACGAAATCTTGCCTCCCCCGCAAGCAGGGGAGGAGGTTTTTAACCAATAACGATTAACCAGTCACAAATAACGATCTGTTTATTGCGCTTCAGAACGTTGGATGAGGTCGGTGAGGACGACGCGGGCGGTATCGGCAAACCAATCAACATAGCCGGCAATGCGCACCGCTTCATAGCCGTCACGGTCGATCAGCACCGTAGCGGGGAGACCGCGCATGCCAAACGCATTGAACGCGGCCGCATTGCGATCCATATAAATCGGCAGGTTTTGTAGCTTATTGGTGCGGTAAAACGCTTTTACGTCATTGATGCCGTTGACGTTTTGCGAAATGGGGATGACGACGAAGTCAAACGGGGCGAGTTCGGCCTGTAACGCATCCATTGCGGGCATTTCCGCGACACAGGGGCCGCACCAGGTGGCCCAGAAATTAAGCAGAATCACCTTACCTTTAAAGGCATCCAGCGTGACGGGGACGCCTTTTTCATCGTAGAAGGTGATGGGTGGCAAGGGTTTGGGGATATAGGGCTTGGCACCCGGTGGTGGGGTGATGACGTTTGGATCTTGCGCATTTAGCGGCGCGCTACTGATGATAAAGACGCTTGCAAATAGGAGAAAAGCGGTCTTTATTACCGAGGACAAACGATACGGTGTGTGGATCATGGCAAGGAAGCATAACAAATCGCAGACGAAAGGGAAGACTAATCCGATATGGGGTGGGCATAGTGCGTCCAGCCCAGCAGAAGTGCTGCAACATATCAATGCGTCTGTGGGATTTGATAAAAAGCTTTACCGGCAGGATGTGGCCGGGTCGCTTGCGCATGTGCGGATGTTGGTGGCGCAGGGCATTGTGGAGGAGCGTAAAGGCACGCGTATTATTGATGGGCTGAACCGGCTTTTAGAAGAGATGGAGCAAGACCGGTTTCCTTTAGAGGAGGCGCTGGAGGATATTCACATGAATATCGAGGTGGGGCTGACCGAGAAAATAGGCCCGGATGCTGGGTGGCTGCACACGGCGCGCTCGCGCAATGATCAGGTGGCGACCGATTTTAAGCTCTGGGTGCGGGAGGCGATTGACCTTGTGGATGCTGAGCTGCAGGCGTTTCAGGCAGCGTTGATTGCGCGGGCAGAGGAGCATGTGGCGACGATTATGCCGGGATTTACCCATTTGCAAACCGCGCAGCCGGTGACGCTGGGACATCATCTGCTCGCCTATGTCGAGATGATTGGGCGGGATCGGGGCCGGCTTGCCGATACGCGGGCGCGGCTGAATACCTGTCCGCTGGGCAGTGCGGCGC
>JANQQO010000268.1 GCA_028289305.1 Rickettsiales bacterium
GACCAGCCACCGACCAGCAATATATCCTCCGCCCGCGTCATCGCCACATAGAGCAGGCGCAGATATTCCTCATACTCCTCATCGCGCTTCTCTTGCGCCAGCCTGCTGCAATAGGGATCCAGCTCCCGCGTGGAAACCGGGCAGAGCGGCACACCATCCTCCGCCCACAGCACCTCACCCGCCTTTGCTGCCGGCACATTTGTCGTATCCGGCATAAACACGATCGGCGCTTGCAGTCCCTTTGCTCCATGCACGGTCATAATTCGCACCACATCCTCTTCCGATTCCGTATTGCGCTTAATCTCTACATGGCCTTTTTCCAGCCAATGCAAAAATCCTTGCAGGGAAGGCGTGTGAGACCGCTCATATTGCAGCGCTAAATCCAAAAACGCATCCAGCACCTCCCCCACCTCATGGCCCAGCCGGCCAATCATATGCTTCCGCCCTTCTTCCACATCCAGAATATGCGCATATAGCGTAAAGGGCGGCAAAAAATCCACCTGCTTCAACAGCGCCTGCAATAACACGCATGCCTTGGAAAACCGTAGACTTTCCTCATGTTTTTCCTGTAGCGATTGCCACAGCGTCTTTTCCCCACGGTCGTAAGCCAGCGTGAATAACTCCTCCTCATCAACCCCAATCAGGGGGGATTTCAACACTGTTGCTAAGGTCAAATCATCCTCTGGCAGCAGCAAGAAATGCCCCAGCGCCATCAAATCCTCCACCGCGATATGGTCCGTCAGCGTAATCCTATCTACGCCAGAAACCGGCACATCCCGCGCATGCAGCGCTGCTACTAACTCATCCACAAAGGGCGTCCGCGTGCGTACCAGAATCATAATATCGCTGGGCCGTATCACCCGCTTTTTTGCCGCCAATTCCCATCCCTCTGTAAGCCAGCTCGCAATGCGTTCTGCAATCTGCTGCGCCAATATGCTGCGTGGGTGCGGTGCCGCCTCTCTCACTACCGGCAGCGGCCATAATTCCTGCTTCTCCTGCTTTTCCCGTTCATATGTTACCACCGGCCATAACTCTACCATCCCCGGTGCCTCTATGCGATGGGCGCTATGCTGCACGCCGGCTTCCTCCAACCCTTTCACCGCCACGCCATCTGCAAACACCCCATCCACCGCTTTCAGCACTGCCTCGGTAGAGCGGAACGACACATCCATCGCTACCGTATGCCAAGGCTGCAGCGCTTCCTGTGCACGCGTCGCAAATAACTGATGCATAGCATGAAACGCTTTGGGGTCTGCGCCCTGGAAGCTAAAAATCGATTGCTTTGCATCCCCCACCACGAACAACGTCCGTTGCACCTCTTCATCCACACCGCTGCCAGCAAAGAATTCCGAGCACAGCCCATCAATAATGCGCCATTGCTCGGCGCTGGTGTCTTGCGCTTCATCCACCAGAATGTGATCAATTCCGCCATCGAGTTTATACATCACCCAGGGCGCGATATCCGCCCGCGTCAGCAACCGCTCCGTCAGCGTAATCAGGTCAGAAAAATCCAAAAACGCATGCCGGCGCTTCTCTTCTGTATAAAGAATCAAAATCGACTCCATAATATACAGCATGCTCTCGGTCAGCCGCGCGGTATCCCAGGCCCAAAGCTGCTTCATCGCCAGCAGCACACATTCCTGTTCATGCAGCAACACCGCCTCCACATCTGGGTTTTCTTGGCAGATTTTCTGCGTGGCGAGCTTCTTTCGCGGTGTGCCTTCCTGCGTCACAAACGCCTGTGCATAGCTGGAAAAGCGCGCTATCCGCTCCGCCTCCTCCAGCTGCAGCCACGCCGCAATGCTTTCTCCGCGCGCAGCGTCGGTCACTCTTCCCTGTAACAGCACTTCTGCTGCGTGCTGCAGCGCTTTATCGCGCGCGGCCTTCACCGGCGCATAAGCGTCGCGCAGCACCTCCTCTCTGCTCACCCCCTCTGGCACCTTCAGTCGTGCATAGATATCCTTCACCACGCCCGCAATCCCGTTGCCCGCCGCGATATAACCGGCAATCTTACTCCGCTGCTCGATAAAATGTTGAATCAAGCGATGCAACTGCATATCCGGGATGCTCTTGGCCACATGCTCCACCGCCGCGCGGGTGCTCTCCGGCGCGGTACCGCTATGCGCTAAAAACCGCTTCTTCGCTTCTTCAAGTAAGCTATACGTCGTCTGCGCATCGGCCACCTGAAAATGTGGTACCACGCCAGATTCCATCGGGAAGCGCTTCAAAATCCCCTGGCAAAACGCATGCAGCGTTTGAATTCGCATATCCCCCAGATGATCCACCATTACAGCAAACAACCCCCGCGCGGTGCTCACCATGGCCCCACCCACCGGGCGCCCGAATAACTGCGCCACCTCCGCTGCTAACACCTCTTCCTCCAGTGTGCTCCAGCGGCTCAGCTGCGCATAAATACGGCTTTTCATCTCCGCCGCTGCAGCATTAGTAAATGTTAGGCATAAAACCCGCTCCGGTGCCACGCCTTCAAGCAACAGCCGCAACACCCGGTCGGTCAGCACCTTGGTCTTGCCCGTACCCGCCGAAGCATTCACCCACACCGAATGTGCGGGGTCAGAAGCCTGTTGTTGCGAAGAATAAGCGTGTTGATTCACGTGAGAGAGTATTCTTTAAGACTTACGAAAGCGCTCCAAATATGTCGGCACCACATTCTCGAGCCGCTCTGGAGTAATGCCAAGTGCGGCAAAGTCTGGCACCCCATCGCTCACCACATTATCATACTGCAGTAAGCGCACCTGGTCCCGCGTCAGTGGCGGTGTTGGCAATAACCCAGCTACCGCACCCATCGCACCCGCCATAAAAAACGGGATCGGCAACAATAGGCATTTCCGCTTAATCACCTGCAGCAGATACACCATCAAATATTTAAAGCGATAGACTTGCGGCCCACCCAATTCATAGAGCGTACCCTCCGTAGCGTTATCCTGCAGCGCTGCTACCACCGCGCGCGCTACGTCATATGCATATACGGGCTGAAATCGCGTATTCCCTCCACCAATCAGCGGTAGGAAAGGGGAGATGCACGCCATCGCCGCAAAGCGATTGAAAAAATCATCTTCCGGACCAAATAACACACTCGGTCGTAAAATCGTCGCCTTCGGGAACGCGGCCATCACCGCCTTTTCGCCCCGCAGCTTGGTGCGGGCA
>JANQQO010000002.1 GCA_028289305.1 Rickettsiales bacterium
CCCCTTCATGCAGCACCATGCCGCCGATCAGCTGTACGTCAAAATGCCGCATTTGCAGCACCCGCGTGGCTGCCTCGCGCACCACGGCAAACGCCTCTACCAGAATATCATCCAGCGTTTCCCCTTTTTCTAGGCGCGTGCGGAAAAAATCGGTTTTGGCCTGCAGCTCAGCATCAGAGAGTGCTTCCAGCTCTGGCCCAAGCGCATTAATCGCCTCCACCAAAGGCTGATAGCGCTTTAGCCGCCGCTCATTCGTCGTACCAAAAAATTTCTGTGCAATACCGGTGAACATCGTACTCTTTATTTATGCATGGTTACGTTTCATTCACACCATCTTCTGGCTCAATAACAAAGTTTAGAAGAATGTGCGTTTCTTTTTTCTCCTGAACAAAGCAGCGGTTAACAAAATCTGTAACATCCTTTAGTCCTAGTATAATTTCTAAAGAATGCGCTGGCATTACTTCTTTCACTCCAATTTCTAAGGTAAGAAATTCATCTTTTTCCACTTTAATCGCGTTTTGAGGAGAACCTTCAAATTTCTCGTCAATGTCGAACATACAATCTATCCAGGCATCCAGATTGCGTCCATAATATTTAGGAAACCCCATTATTTTGGCAAATTGCTTATGAAAACGCCCCCAATTATCAAAAATAGAGCTATCCAGCTTTACAGTTTTCATCGCTAAATACTATTCACACATCCTTTTCAGCAGCGCCAAACCCACACCCATCACATCAAAACCCGCAGATGATAGTGGGATATATCCATTTGTAAACAAGAATAGGGAATAAATACGTGCTATAGAAAACCAAATGCTATAATATCACGCTTGCAAAAAATCATATTTGCCATGAACAGAATAATTGAACAGGAAAGGCCTATTTTATGAGCACTATTACCGGAACGTCAAAGCATGAAATACTGATCGGTACAGCAGCGCAGGATGAAATTCTTGGCAGGGCAGGAGATGATTTACTTTTTGGCTTACAAGGTAGTGATGTTCTAAAAGGAAATAGGGGAGAAGACACTCTTATCGGCGGTGCAGGAAATGATACCCTTCATGGTGGTAAGGGGGATGATGTGCTTATTGGTGGCACTCGTGATACAAAGGCCATCATAGAAAACGTCACTGCAATTGAAGATTTGGAGTTTAAAATAATACTTCCATGGTTGAGTGATGCTGAAAGAGGGCTTATTCAGCAAGAGCTTGATGCACGTAGTGAGCTTCTAGAGCAACAAACCACAGGAGAAAGTGCCAATGACGCGCTTTTTTCTGAATATCAAGCGCGCTTAGATGAGATTGCAATTGAAATACAAAATGAAGAGCTATCCAACACAGAGATTGGGTTTCTTAAGCAAGAAGCTGGCGCGCTAAATCAGGCGCTCCAGCTATTGGCCCAAGAGGATGGTGATAACGTTCTTTTTGGAGGTGCAGGTAACGATACACTAATTGGTGGTGTTGGAAACGATGTGTTGCGCGGTGGTAAAGGAGATGATGTGTTAAAGGGTAGCTTTGGCGACGATACTCTGGTTGGCGGTGCCGGAGCGGATACATTTATTTTTGATATTGATATTTCTGTTGGGCAATCCGCAGAATATATCTTTCGACTATTAAGCGGTAACGATGTCATCACTGATTTTGTAAGCGGTGTAGATACAATTGTGTTACGCAACCTTGCTGATACAGGCCCAGAGAGCATTCAATTGGAAGAAATTTCAAGTGGCGCCAATCATGTGCGTCAAGATACTGCAGTTGAGATATCAGGTAGCACCATAACAAACAGTATACTGACGGAGCTTGCTCTGGTAGATTTCGATTATATCTAGGCTTAATCATCTGCAATAGTTGGGTTTCTCTGGAATCGGTGCCTTGTGTATCTTGCCACCGATTCTAGTACAAGTTGCCATATCCCCCCCATCCACCCCAATCTCTCCCTAATCCCACCTAATTCCTAAAAAATCCCACCCCATTCCTCTCAAAAAATCGTTATTTGTTAACCTTTTGTTAAGGGTTTTATAGTACCCTAAGGGGATAAAAGGAGTATTGTGATGAGTATAGGCAACTTACCATCTATCTTAACATTTGAAGGAAGCGAAAAACATCCATTTATGGTGGCTTTTCGCGAGGCATATGAGGCAGATGCACAAGTAATTAATACACGCGACATCGAACTCGTTAGAGAGTTCAGAGAGATATACATATCCGTAACAGGTATTCAAGGTCACAAGGCGCTAAATGCTGCAAGTGCACTTATTAACACAGCGTTTGGATTAGGTGGGGTAGAGGCTGGAAAACGTAGAGAGGCCATGGATCGTGTTAATCAGTCTTTCCATGAAGCAGGGGCTTCATCGCTTGAAAAACAAGACCAGGTCAGAAGAGCATTTGAGATCATACAAGAAATGCAAGAGCTGGATGCACAAAAGCAACATGTGCTGAATGAGTCGATGGGCGTGCTGTACAAGTTTATATGGGCAGTCAGAGCGTGTAAGGTCTCTCCAGGACATGTTGTACAAGATATGATGGAAGATTTTGGTGCGTTCGAGCTTTTTCAGACCTATCCCGGGCAGGATGAAACCTATCGAGGTGAAGTGTTCATGATAAAGTCAGACGATAAGCCATTAGCGCCAGATCAATATCATCCCATGAACATAGAAGAAAGGACACAAAGCCGTGTCACCATGCTGGCGGGTATAGATATTAGCCTTGGGCCCGGGATGACGGCAGAAAAAGCGCTAAAACGTGAGGCGCCGTTAGTAGTACAAATGGTCAAAGACCTTCCTGGGCATGTTGGTTTTTATCACCCAAGCACCACGCCAGAAGAGCGCGCAAAGGCATTAGCAGGGCTTATTGAAGATAGGGGGCACACCTATCCTGAGGCAGAGGAATTCGTCAATAAACATATTTTGCCACGCATTGTGGATTCTACTGGGAATATCAAAAAGGAAATAGAGCCACACACGTTTATCGCGCATAGTTTCGGTGTGGTGTTTCATCGCCTGGTGATGAATGCGTGCGATAAAAAACTTCAAGAAATGGGAGCTACCGAGCCAGAAAAGCAACGTGTATTCATGGCACATAACGCGGTGTTAATGGGCGCATTTCCAGCGTGGTCCGACAATACGGCCAATAAAAGTAATTACATTCCTGGGGGTAATGAAATTACTATTATGACATCAGCAGATAGAATACCGCTTTATCAACCATGGCATGTGCACACCTCAATGACTTCAGTAAAAAGCCCTACGAAACAGCCGTTTCTTGCAAGGCATGTCTTGCCTTTTGGAGGCAGCGAAGTCTTTGTAATGGTGCGTCCAGAGTATAAACCCGTCACCGTAGAATTGGGTAAAAAAGAGATCGCAGACCGCAGCGGGCATGGCTTGGCGCATTACATAAAAATGCTTGGTTTTCTGGGGGGTGAAGTAAAAAAGCCGCTGCAGGGGCTGCATGATGCGGTAAAAGATGTAATCCACCACCGTCAGGGTGAACAAACCCTGGCGGAGCGACTGGGCTCTGAGTATATTGATATTCCCACGCTTGATTACGACTTTGAGCGTCATACCAGCCCACCGCACCCGCTTTTAGATTTGGCAGAAATATGGCGCACACGCGAATTATTGGAAAAACAAGCGCGCGACGCACAAAAAGATCCCTGGAGCCGCACAATGGTATAAAAATGGTGCGCTGAGGAAGACTTGAACTTCCGACCCCCGCCTTATCAGAGCGGTGCTCTAACCAACTGAGCTACCAGCGCACAAAAAAGACCGTAACGCCACATCCTGCATACAGGCAAGAAACCACGCCACACGATGCGGAACACGGCTTATAAAGCCTTGCGAAACACCTGTCAAGTTGCCGCTTAAACCACTAAATCCCAGATCCTAAATCCTAAACCCCGCCCCTCTTACGTCTTCTTCGCATCCATCTCTTCGGAAATCTGCGCCGAGGTCGTCTCGCCCGCTAAGATATAATCGCCGGCGCGGAAATGGCCCATCACCCGGTCGATCTCGTGCTGTTCCACCGCCATCATGCGCAGCGTCGCCGCCCCAATCTGCAGGCTAATTTCAAACGCCTCTGCCAGTGCCAGCGTCGCACCCGCCTCCTCAAGCTCTTTAATCTGATTGCGATCCCACGCCCGCGCCACAATCGGCATTTGCGGGAATGCCTTGCGAATCGCTTCCACCGTCTTATGCGTTTCCTTCTTATTACGAATTGTCACCACCACCATCGCCGCGCGTTCCACGCCCACTGAGGAGAGCACATCCATGCGCTCCGCCGAGCCGTAATACACAGGGAAGCCCTTCCTGCGCCCGTCATGCACATTTGCCGGGTC
>JANQQO010000045.1 GCA_028289305.1 Rickettsiales bacterium
GCACCGCAGCAATGCCCGTATGCGCTGCAAAACGCTCCACCGCATGCCGTAACACCGGCGTGCCGGCGAGCGGCGCATATTGCTTCGGCACTGCGCCGCCATGGCGCTCGCCTTTACCCCCCGCCACGATCAGCGCTACCGTCTTCTCTAACTTGCTTTTTTGTGCCATACTGTTTATGACATGCCTCTTAATTTAACGAGGCGAACCCTAGATAGAAATAAAGCAAATGTCTATCACCATCGATACCATCACGCTGGATAGCAATGTCATCCTTGCCCCGATGTCGGGTGTGACCGATCTGCCGTTTCGTCGGCTGGTGAAGCGCTTTGGCGCGCCGCTGGTGATCTCAGAGATGATCGCAAGCCGTGCTATGATCGTCGAAGCGCGGGAAAGCCTGCTCAAAGCCAAGAGCGAGCCGGAGCAGCACCCTATGTCGGTCCAGCTGGCTGGCTGTGAGCCCGATGTGATGGCTGAGGCGGCCAAGCTCAATGCCGATCGCGGTGCTGCGATTATTGATATTAATTTCGGCTGCCCGGTGAAAAAAGTCGTGAATGGCTATGCCGGTTCGGCGATGATGCGCGATGAGGTCAAAGCCGCTAAGGTGCTGGAAGCCACAGTGAACGCGGTGGATATCCCCGTTACGTTAAAAATGCGCACCGGTTGGGATGCTGAGCATCGCAACGCGCCGCGCTTGGCGAAGATTGCCGAGGAGGTGGGGATTAAAATGCTCACCGTGCATGGCCGCACCCGCTGCCAGATGTATAAAGGCACTGCTGATTGGGCCTTCATTAGGCAGGTAAAGGAAAGCACGAACCTGCCCGTTATCGCCAATGGTGACATTACCGAGCTTGAAGATGTGGAAAAATGCCTGGCCCAATCGGGCGCAGATGGCGTGATGATTGGCCGTGGCACCTATGGCAAACCCTGGTTCATCAAGCAGGCCATGCAGTTTACCGCTACGGGTGAGCGCATGCCGGATCCTGATTTGAGCGAACAGCTCGCCGTGATTCTCGAGCATTATGATGCGATGCTACACCATTATGGTGTGGAGAATGGTGTTCGCATGGCGCGTAAGCATATTGGCTGGTATAGCGCTGGTTTACCGAGCTCGGCGGAATTCCGCCATCAGATTATGCGTGAAACCGACCCGAAAGCAGTCACCATGCGCATCCGCGACTTTTTCACCCCGCTAATTGAGGAAACCTCCACCACGCATTAGCGCTCTAAAAACGGCTGGAATTCCTCCAATACTTCCCTATATAGCTGCTGCTTAAACGGTACGATCAGCGCGGGTAATTCCTGTGGATCGGCCCATTTCCATGCAGAAAATTCCGGATCGGCGGTGTTGATATTGATATCGGTGTCTTCGCCTAAAAATCGCATCAAGAACCAGCGCTGTTCCTGGCCACGAAAGCGCCCGCCCCACAGCTTTCCCTGCAGCGCCTCGGGCAGATCATAATAAAACCAGCGCTCTGGCGCATGGATGATTTCCACATCATTAGTACCAATCTCCTCCAGCAACTCGCGCATCACCGCCTCTTCTGGCGCCTCACCAGGGTCGATCCCACCTTGCGGCATCTGCCATGCTTCTGCGGTTTGATCCAAGCGCTGTGCTACAAACACCTTACCCGCGGCGTTCAGCAACATCACCGCCACACACGGACGATACGGCAAAGGATCCTTTGGCGGCGGCACAGACATAGACTATTATTGGATTTGTTCTAACAGGCTTGGGGTATCAACCAAGACAAAGCCTTTTTCTTCCAGGCCTGCAGCCCATTCCTTAATGCGATCTACCGTTACCGGGTAAGGGCGCGCAACGCCCAGCGCATAGCCTTTCTGCGCGGCGGCTGCCTCCAAACGTAGCAGATTCACATCAATCCCCTCATCCGATAGATCCGAATCCCCATCCAGCACCACGTCATGCACCAATACCTGCAATCCCAGATCATCCGCTACTTCGCCTAGGTAATAATTTCGCGGCTGGTTGGTATAGATAAACACCAGATTTTGATCGCGCAATTGCTCTAAAATCGGGGTCACCCCTTTGCGCGAGAAGGTGAAGCGCTCTTGCAGCGTCGCCACCACGCCATATTTTTTCTGTTTGGTCAGGCCCAATAGCGCATTCAACAAGCCACTATTTTGCTGCGGAGAAAACTTGGTTTGCAGCGAATACGGCCCTGGATCGTGCAGCGTTTTATCCAACGGTTCCAGCGGCAAATCCATAAATACCGGGAAGTTGGATTGCTGCGCTTCCAACACCCATTCCTCCAAACCATAGGCATAGGGCGAGAAGCTGAGCGTCACTTCTGGCGGCAGAGTCATAGCCTCTTCCGTACTCGTTTTGCTCAAGCCCAGCCCTTTTATGATGATCGCAATGCGCGGCCGTTTATCTTCAATGCCGCCCACCCCGGTGAATGCCTTAAATTCCTTCGCGCGCCTTTCTTCCTTTTCTTCGCCCTCACCTTCGCCTTTTTCACCCTCTTCGCCTTCTTTAGTCTCTCCTTCGGCTATGGCGGTTTTGTCTTCTTGCTGCTCGTCGGTCTTCCGACCTATCACCTCGCCTTCAGGCACGGTGACGATCACACGTTTGCCTTGCTCCATCGCTTTTTCCGCATCATCGCCGTAAAACGAGCAAAATTGTAGAATGGAGAGCAGCAGCAGTAATGCAGCTGCGCCATTAGCAATTTTCCAACTAGTGGTGGCAAATTGCGGCGATGCGATGACAGCTTTCAGCTTCGGAGGAAGTTTTGCAAGCAACGCTTTCATCGTCTATGCCGCCCTTTTTGGTTATCGAGACACGCTTGCTAAAGCCTGGCGATATAAATGCAGCGCCCGCAGCAAATCCACCGCCCGCGCTAATTGATAATCCCGCTCATAAAGCGGCAGATCCTCTTCGTCTTTATCTGCATCTTTTAACGCATCCTTGATATCGCGCGATTTTCCGTCTTTCTTTTCGCCCTCGCCATTTTCCAGATGCCCGCGCAGATCGGCTTCAAACGTTGCCTTCCGGCCCTTGATCAGCTCCAGCTTCGCTGGCTCCACCACGATATCTGGCGTAATCCCTTTTGCTTGAATCGATTTGCCCGACGGCGTGTAATAACGCGAGGTGGTCAGCCGCATTGCTGATTCTTCCGGCAGCGGGATGATCGTCTGTACCGAGCCTTTCCCGAAAGATTTCGTCCCCATCACGATCGCGCGCTTATGATCCTGCAGCGCGCCGGCCACAATTTCTGACGCTGAAGCCGAGCCACCATTGATCAACACCACAATCGGCAGCCCATCAATAACGTCCCCCTTATTGGCGTTAAAGCGCTTGGTGCTATTCGCCACCCGGCCGCGTGTTGATACAATCTCGCCCTGCTCCAAAAACGCATCAGCAACTTCAATCGCCTGGTCGAGCAACCCGCCTGGGTTATTGCGCAAATCCAACACCAGTCCACGCATGGTGTCGCCGATTTCTTTCTGCTGCGCGCGCAGCTGTTTTTTCATGCCGCTTGCTGTCTGCTCCGAAAACGAGGTCACCCGCACATAGGCGACATCTTCTTCCGCCTCGCCTTTTACCGAGCGAATCTTGATCACATCGCGCACAATCAATACGTCAAACGGCTCCTTCTCGCCTTCGCGCAGAATGGTGAGCGTAATTTCTTCCCCAGCCTTACCACGCATGCGCTCTACCGCCTCGCGCAAGGTCAGACCCAACACCACTTCCCCATCGATATGCGTGATATAATCCCCTGCTTCGATACCCGCTTCAAACGCCGGCGTATCATCAATCGGCGAGACTACTTTCACCACGCCTTTTTCCATCGTTACTTCAATGCCCAGACCACCAAACTCGCCCTTGGTCTGCACCCGCATTTCTTTAAACGCTTCTTCATTGAGATAGCTTGAATGCGGGTCTAAATGCGTCAGCATGCCGTTAATCGCCGCCTCGATCAGCTCTGCATCAGAGGGCTCTTCGACATATTCTTCCCGCACTTCCTGGAATACATCACCGAATAAATCGAGCAGGCGCAGTGTGTCGGCATTTTCTGCACGCGCAGGCATCACCAGCGAGAGCAGCAATATTCCCACTGCTGTCATCACCCCGTATACGATTACTAGTTTTCGCATAAAATCCTGCTACGCCTTATCTATCAACGCATTGCCGGTCATCGCCGCCGGCTGTGGCAGACCAAGCAATGCCAGTATTGTAGGAGCTATATCACAAAGCCTACCCTCTTTTAAAGCGTTAACATCACCGCCTGCCAAAATGCACGGTACGACGAAGGTGGTGTGTGCTGTATGGGGCACGTGCGTGTCTGGATCAACCATCAGCTCTGCATTGCCGTGATCCGCGGTGACCAACAACGCGCCACCCTTTTCTTGCACCGCAGCATAAAGCGTGCCGAGTGCGCTATCCACCGCTTCCACCGCCTTAATCGCTGCTTGCTCATCGCCGGTATGGCCCACCATATCGGTATTGGCATAATTCACCACAATCAGGTCGAATTTATCCTGCGCGATGGCGTCCACCAATTTTTCTGTTACCTCAGGGGCGGCCATTTCCGGCTGTAAATCATAGGTTGCCACAGACGGGGAGGGCACTAAAATCCGCTCTTCCCCTGGGAATTCGCCTTCGCGGCCGCCGTTTAGGAAAAACGTCACATGCGCGTATTTCTCCGTCTCGGCAATACGCAGTTGTGTGAGGCCTGCGTCTGCGACCACCTCACCCAAGATGTTCTCTAGGTTTTCAGGCGGAAATAATGGCGGTATCAGCGGTGTTAGCGCATCGGAATATTCCGCCATACCTAGGGCTGCAGCAAAGTTGATCACCGCGACGCGCGCAAACCCAGTAAATTCTGAATCCAATAGGGCGGTTAATATCTGCCGCACGCGATCAGCACGGAAATTCGCCATTAGCACCCCATCGCCCTCCTGCATACCGGCATAGCCTTCCAGTACCATTGGGGTGATGAACTCATCGCTCTGGTCTTTATCATACCCTTCTTGCACCGCTGTGGCGGCATTCTCTGCCACGGGCCCTTCTGCCTGCACGATGGCAGCATAGGCTTTTTCTACCCGCTCCCAGCGGTTATCGCGGTCCATGGCGTAATACCGCCCGCTTACCGTTGCTATCTGCGCATTGGGTACAGTGCTGAGAGCCGTGTGCAACGCCTCTACAAAGCCCTTCCCGCTCTCTGGTGGCGTATCGCGCCCATCGGTAAATGCATGTACGGCTACGGGCACGCCTTCTGCTGCCGCCGCCTTGGCGAGTGCGATGATATGGTCGATATGCGCGTGCACCCCACCATCGGACACCAATCCCATCAGATGACAGGTGCCACCGCTTTGCTTTAATGCGGCTAAGAAGTCCTTCCATGCGGGCAGGGTCGGTAATTCGCCTTCGGCAATACTGCGATCAATACGCGGCAGGCTCTGCATGACGATGCGCCCGCTGCCAATCGTCATATGGCCTACTTCGGAATTGCCCATCTGCCCTTCTGGCAGGCCCACATCCAGGCCGGAGGTGGCTAAGAAACTATGCGGGTGATCCTGCCACAGCGCATCCCAATGCGGCGTGTGGGCGCTGGCGATCGCATTATGCTGCGCCTCATCGCGATGGCCCCACCCATCCAAGATACATAACACTACTGGCTTCGGCCGTGTCATAGACCTCTCTTCTTGGTTGTTATTCTTAAGAATTCAGTAAACACCAAAACCTAGTGCAACACAATCGCAAGATCGCCCCTCAATTAGACAGTATCTAGCTTCGATGATAGGGATGGCCTTGCAGCAATGTATATGCGCGGTAGAGCTGCTCCGCCAGCATCGTGCGCGCCAGCATATGCGGCCAGGTCATCTTCCCCAGTGAAAGTGTGGTATCCGCGCGGTCTAACAGCGCCTTGCCATGCCCATCCGCGCCGCCAATTGCAAAGGCGATCTCGGTCTTGCCCTGTTCTCGCCAGTGTTGCAGCGTTTCAGCAAAGGTCTCGCTGCTATAGTGCTTGCCGCTACCATCTAGCGCAATGCACCACGCCGCTTTTGGGATCACCTCCAGCAATAGCGCCGCTTCGCGCGCACGCAACTGCTCAGCGCCGAGTTTGCGCTTTTCTTCTACTGTTTTAACCGTGATCTCCCACCCGGTACGGGTGGTGTAATACTCACAGAGGGCGGCTTCCGGTCCGCCTTTTCCTTTTCCTACCGCGGCAATCGTAATATGCATGAATGTGATATTGTTATGGTGTGTAATCTAAGGCGTGGTTTTATGAGGGCAAAAATGCTCCAGCGCGCCCTCCCCCATATAAAGGCACCCCGCCCTTGCTACGTCTGCCTTAAAAAAACAGCGCAGCGATATGTTTTTCCTCTAGCTTACAGCACTCGCTTCTTCTGAAAACTCTGCCTGCCACATTTGCTCTATACCGTAGCGATAGCGTGCTTCTGGCAGGAAGAGATGGACGATAACATAGGGTGTGTCAATCAGCACCCAATCATCGCCGTCCCCACCTTCCACCGTCACATCCGTCACCCCACTTAGCGCCATTGCTTCCCGCACATGTTTTGCCAACGAGCTCACATGACGAGTCGAGGTACCGGTCGCTACCAGCATGTAGTAGGCCATATCGCTCTTACCCACAAGATCTACCTCCACAATGTCAGCAGCCTTGTGTGCATCAAGCGATTGATTGATGATATGTTTCAGGAAACGAGCCCGCGCTATGTACTTACTTTCGTCTAGCACAAGCCCCCTTTTGGTAAGAGGTTATGATGAAAATATACCTCATTACGTGTAATTATACGTGAAAAATCCACGCTGGTCAATAAAGTCAATGGGGAAAAATATACATATTTTAGTCATTCCCGCGTAGGCGGGAATCCCTCTATCCAAAACTACAGGTGCCGAAAAAGAGATCCCCGCCTACGCGGGGATGACTAGGACTTCTGTTCTTAAAATACCTATAGCTCTTGGCCTTCGCCGCGATCAGCACGCATATCTGGCGCATTTGGTACCAAGCCCGGTGTGCCGCCTAAATGGCGGGTGGGTGCAGGCCCTCTGTCCCGCACCAAATCCACCACGTTTCGTAACAACCTTGCTCCGTCTTGTATAATCTCTGCTGGACTACGCGGCATCGCTTTATCCTTTGCGGTTTTCTTATCTTAGCAGTATAACACAAAAGCCCATATATACGCTAGTATAACAACATAGCGTATCCCTCCCCCAGTAGGGGGGAGGCTAGGAGGGGGGCGAGTAATGAATGATCTACCAACTCTGGCCCCCACCCTGTCCCTCCCCCTAAGGGGGAGGAGAATTTTGCACATAACTATAGAATAGTACATGTTCGACACACTCAGCGATAATTTAAGTACTGTCTTCTCCCGCCTGCGCGGCAAGGGCTATCTCAATGAAGAAGACGTCACCGCCGCCATGCGTGAGGTGCGCATCGCCTTGCTTGAGGCCGATGTCGCCCTGCCTGTCGTCAAAACATTCATCGCAGAGGTAAAAGAAAAGGCCGTCGGCCAAGAGGTCACAAAAAGCGTCTCGCCGGCGCAGATGGTCATCAAAATCGTCCACGACCACCTCATCACCCTGCTCGGCAGCGAACAATCCGCGCTCAATCTCGCCGCAGTACCCCCGGTCGTCATCATGATGGTCGGCCTGCAAGGCTCGGGTAAAACCACCAGCACCGCCAAGCTCGCCCTGCATTTGCGCAGCAAGGAGAAGAAGAAGGCCCTCCTCGCCTCGCTCGATGTCTCGCGCCCTGCTGCGCAAGAACAGCTCGCCACGCTCGGCAAGCAGGTCGGCATCGATACGCTTGAGATCATCCCCAAC
>JANQQO010000054.1 GCA_028289305.1 Rickettsiales bacterium
TCTCTAAGATCATGGGGCCATTGCCGCTGCGCACGCTCTCGATGGCTGCTGCCGCGGCTTCGCGCACGGTGAGGATATCCATGCCATCCACCTGTTCGCCAGGGATGCCAAACGAGGCGCCGCGTTTATAGAGCTCGGTGGTGGAGGAAGAGCGGGCGACGCTGGTGCCCATCGCGTATTCGTTATTTTCAATGATGTAGAGTACGGGCAGTTTCCACAAGGCGGCCATATTGAAGGATTCATAGACCTGGCCTTGATTAGCGGCGCCATCGCCAAAATAGGTAGCGCAAATGGCATCGTTACCGCGGTATTGATTGGCAAAGGCGATGCCGGTGCCGATGGGGACCGAGGCGCCAACAATGCCGTGGCCGCCATAAAAATGTTTTTCAAGATCGAAGATATGCATCGAGCCGCCTTTGCCGCGGGAGCAGCCGGCTTCCCGGCCCAAGAGCTCGGCCATCACCGCGCCGGGGTCGGAGCCGACGCTAAGGATATGACCATGATCGCGATAGCTGGTGGTGACCGCATCGCCTTCCTGCAAGCAATCTTGCACACCAACGACGACGGCTTCCTGGCCGATATAGAGATGGCAGAACCCGCCGATGAGGCCCATGCCATAAAGCTGGCCGGCTTTTTCTTCGAAGCGACGGATTAAGAGCATTTCACGGTAGAGCCTGAGGAGCGTTTTCTTATCGCGGCTGAGCGCGCCTTTCACGGCGTCTTGCTTGGCTTTTCTGAGAACAGATTCGGGCGTAACCATGATTTTTGTGCGGTGCAATATAGCGGTTGTTTGACGAATTGTCGGGTAGACTAGTCATAAAAAGAGGCGGGTGCAAGGAAAAACGGCCATTTGAGAGTGAGAATCATTCTTAATTATAGGGGGTTAAGATACAGGGTTTAGGATTGGGGGAGTATAAAAAAAGAAACCCGCGCATAAAGCGCGGGCTCTTGGTAGATTGAGAAGAAGGCTGCTCGTCTTCTTACTTAAACTCTCTAAGAAGTTCGTAAACAGCTTGCTTGAAGGCTATCAGCATATCGGTTTCCACGAACGTTCCTTCAATGTCCACTTCCGTCATATTGTCGAAAGCAACAAGCTTGGCGGTGTAGCGAAAGCCGTTGTTGGCCCCTTGGTCGCTTCGGGTCAATACCAGCTTTCTTCCGTCGGGCATGAAAATCCCATAGCTTGGATCCGTTTGTCCCGACCTAACTTCCATTACCCCCTCATCCATACTTGTAAACATTTTCAGCACATGCTGAAGTGTGTCATCAAACTTTTCTGGAGTAACAGAAACAATCTTATTCGTCATGGTTTTTCTCCTTACCATGCACATAGCATACGGCGTATAGAGCATCTGTGGATAAACATATATCCAAGTAAAACAGACACTTAACGCAAGAATGCATTTTTATACTCTTACTATAGCACAAAACAACGCAAAAGTAATGTTAAACTTTTGTTACAATGTTAGTAGGATTAAGGATATAGGGGTTAGGATTGGGGGAGTGTGCACAAGAAAAAGGCTTTATACGGTCGGAAAAATCGATTATGGGTGTGGGGTGAACCGATATTAGGTCTGGATGATGGGTATTTTTGATACATTGAAGCGCTTTGTGACGCCGATTCATAAGGATGGGCTGATTTTTGTGCTGATTGCGGCGGTGGTGACGCTGATTCTCGGCAATTTTTCCGATACGCTGGGCTGGATAGGTACGGTGATTACGCTGTGGATTGTCTATTTTTTCCGCGACCCGGAGCGGGTGACGCCGGATAAAAAAGGGGTGGTGGTGAGTGCGGCCGATGGGCTGATTACGCGAATTGAAACCGCTGCTCCGCCGCCCGAGCTGGAGATGGATAACAGCCCGCGCACGCGGATCAGCGTGTTTTTAAGCCTGTTTGATGTGCATGTGAACCGTATCCCGGTGAGCGGAAAAATCCAGAAAATGCACTATCACCCAGGCGCGTTTTTGAATGCGAGTTTGGATAAGGAAAGCCAGGAGAATGAGCGGCAATCGCTGGTGATTGATGTGGGTGGGGATAAAGAGGTGATTGTGACGCAGATTGCCGGGATGATTTCTCGGCGGATTCTGTGCCAGGTGGAAGTGCGGCAGGAGGTTCAGGCTGGCGAGCGCTATGGGTTGATTCGCTTTGGTAGTCGGGTGGATGTCTATCTGCCGGAAGGGGTGAACCCCTTAGTGATTGAAGGTCAGCGCGTGATAGCCGGCGAGACGGTGCTGGCGGATCTCTCCTCGCGCGAGAAAAAGCGTAGCGGCAAAAAACAGTGAGAGAAGCGGCGATGGCGCGGTATTTCTTTTCTCTGTGGATCGCGGTGGCGCTGTTATTCTTACTATTAACGCTGACGGCCTGGGCGGAACCAGTGCGTGTGCCTGAGCAGGATTGTGTGAATAATTGCGTGTTACTCAAGCGGCCGAAAGCGCTGTGTGAGACGCAGTGTCCGGCCTTTTATCCCCCAAAGAGCCATGAGCGGGATGACGCGCGCTATGCGGCGTATCGTCGCTGTGTGAATCACTGTCTGCAAAATCCAGATTCCCCCCACCTGTTTTATTGTGCCACGCGCCGTTGTCGGGTGAAGTGATGTGTCTAATAAAAAGGGCATGCGTTTTTTTCATATTAGTATGTGTACCGCTGCCTGCTGAGGCGGCGGAGGTACAGCAGGAATGCTATGCGACCTGTATGGAGCAGCAGGGGCAATATGCGCATATTTGCCGCACGATCTGTACGCCGCATGGCACCTTAGCACCGCGCAAGAATGCGCTGGAGCAGCGCGCCTGTTATCAGGATTGTACGCGTGATGGGAGAAGAGGTGCGCTGTGGTGTATGATGCGTTGCCGCCGCTTTGCGCATACACGTGCGGTGGAGGAGCAGTTACCGCCTTTGGAGGATCTGGTCATAGAATAGGGCGCGCTGCTGCGTCTATCGGCTCTTTTTTGCAAGAAAAACTTTGCAGGTATAACCCGATACCTGGCGCAGTTTTTTTACAAAAAATATCTCGATATACACAACAGCGCTATCGGCATACCACTTCACTATAATTGACTCTATAAGCGCGGGGCGCTACGATAGGCGCATTATGAGCGATAAAACCGTGCAACATTTGGATCCACGCGCATTGCGTCACCCGGAAAAGGCAAAGAATATTCCGACCGAGCCGCTACCGCGGCCGAGCTGGATTCGTGTGAAAGCCCCGGTGTCTAAGGAATATAAAGCAACGCGGGATTTGATGCGCGAACACAAGCTGAACACGGTGTGTGAAGAGGCGGCGTGTCCGAATATCGGCGAGTGTTGGGAGAAGAAACACGCGACGATGATGATCTTGGGCGCGGTGTGTACGCGGGCCTGCGCGTTTTGTAATGTGGCGACGGGGCTGCCAGATAAGTTAAACCCACATGAGCCGGCGGAGCTCGCCGAGGCGGTGCGGAAGCTCGGGTTGAATCATGTGGTGATCACCTCGGTGGATCGGGATGATCTGCCGGATGGCGGGGCGCAGCATTTTGCCGAATGTATCTTGCGGCTGCGGCATACCGCACCGGGGACGACGGTTGAGGTGTTAACGCCGGATTTCTTGAAGAAAGACGGCGCGCTGGAGATTGTGGTGGCGGCAAAGCCGGATGTGTTTAACCATAATATTGAAACCGTGCCGAGCCTTTATCCGCGGATACGGCCCGGGGCGCGGTATTTCCACTCCGTGCATCTGCTGCAGCGGGTAAAGGAGCTCGATCCGCAGATGTTCACCAAATCTGGCCTGATGGTGGGGTTGGGTGAGACGAATGAGGAAGTCTATCAGCTGATGGATGATTTGCGCAGTGCGGAGGTGGATTTCTTAACGATTGGGCAGTATTTGCAGCCAACACCGCGGCATGCGCCAGTGGCACGCTATGTGGCGCCGGAGGAATTTGCGCGTATGGAGCAGATGGCGCGGGCGAAGGGGTTTTTGATGGTCTCGGCAAGCCCATTGACGCGGAGCTCCTATCACGCCGGTGAGGATTTCGCGGAACTGAAGCGCGCACGGGAGAGGGTTGAGGGTTAATCGTTATTCGTTAATCGTTATTCGTTAATCGTTATTCGTTAATCGTTATTCGTTAATGGTAGTGATGGCAGCGCCACCCGTCACCCCGGCGTCCCGCTGCGCCAGCGCTAGCGCGGCGAGAGGCTGGAATCCAGGGGTGTCTTTTAAATTAATACTGGATCCCAGCTTCCTGCTTCGCTTAAAAGCTACGCAGGACAATGCTGCTGGGATGACAAAAGTCACCACCAGATCCTTATATCCTAGCTCCTAGATCCACATAAGCCATTGAAATATAACAATAACTAGTGTCATAAAAGTTTCACATTACTTTTTTGCATTTTATGCTATACTATGAGCTGAAAACTCCACTTTTTCTTTGGAAAAGGTGTTTCGATATTAGTTCGTAAGAGTAAGTATCTGTTTTGTGCACGCTTCTTTTTTTTAACCATCGCGTGATGGTAAAAGAAGGGTGCTAGTCCTAGTAAGTTAGGAGTATAAGAAAGATGTCGGAGAACCCATTGTTGGTTGATTTGCAGGAGTTTGTGGCTGAGAATTTGTTATCTCCTTCTGAAAGGCGGACGTTTGTGGAGGACTTGAGGAAGTGCGTACGTGAAACTGTCGCAGAGGACAGGAAAGGCATATATGATCTGTCTTTTCCAATGTTCTTCACCTTTGTGGCCCCTCCTTTGACTAAGGGCGGGAATTATGTTTTTAGGGTCGTTCCGAGTGTGGCAGCGATGAAAAAACTGTGTATTGATGGAATCCACACCAGCGTTAAGTTGATCAGCGTTCCTCTTGGTCAGCAGGTGGAGCCTGAGATTGCTGGCGAAAAAGTTGGCGCGCTTCTTGATGCGTTGGATGCTGTGCTTGATGAAGACGCGCCATTCGACTTCGGAGATTCGGCAGCGACGACATCGTAATTTTTCTTTGGGCCTCCTTTGGAGGCCCTTTTTTTATGGGTTATTGGTTAATCGTTATTCGTTAATTGTTAATAGTGACACCCCCTCCAGGTTTCGTAAATTCGCTGTGCTCATTAACGAAATCTTGCCTCCCCCGCAAGCAGGGGAGGAGGTTTTTAATTAGTAACCAATAACGATTAACGAATAACGATTCACGAGTAACCAACTAACACTCCTTATGGCTGCCGTCACAAAAAGGCGGGTTTTTGGTGTTTTTGCAGCCACAGAAATAGACATCTTTATCTTCAGTGGCCTCATAGCTTATGGGGCGTTTATCGGTTTCGGTGTGGGAGCCATCGCAGAAAGGCTGTTTTTTGCTGAAGCTACAGGAGCACCACCAATAAGTTTTGCCGGCTTTGACAGTCATCAGATAATAGGGTTTTTCCGGCGGACAGGCTTTGCATTCGGTCATGGGGAGCGCTCCTATTATATTTACAAGACGGCATGTTACCTGCTATCAACGCGAAACACTATAGTCATTTTACTTAAGCATTTCTGCTTGCTGCAAATACCCACTTGCTGCGCTTCCGGTACTCAGGTAGTTATTTCTACGATCCGTTCCGGTTCTTAACAAGTAGGTATTTTCGCTGACGCATAAATGCTTAATTAAAACGACTATGAATTGCAGGGATATATGTTTACAGGGATTATCACCGATATCGGCCGGGTGCAGGATATCCAGAAGACGAAAGACGGGCGGCGCGTGGCGATTCGTACCGCGTATCCGGAAGGTGCGCTTAAGGACGGTGCGTCGATCGCGTGTTCGGGCGTGTGCTTGACCGTGGTGGGTAGCGGCGTGGATGTGGTGATGGCCGAGGATGGGACCGATATTCATATGCATTGGTTTGCTGCGGATGTATCGAAAGAGACGCTGGAGCGTAGTACGCTTGGGCGCTGGCGTGGTGGTGACCGGGTGAATCTGGAGCGCGGGCTTAAAGTAGGCGATGCGCTGGATGGGCATTTGGTGAGCGGGCATGTTGATGGTGTGGCGGTGGTGGAGGCGATTGAGCCGGTGGGCGATGCCTGGGAATGCACGTTTTCTGTGCCGAAGGAGTTGCAGAAATTTATCGCTGAGAAAGGCAGCATCGCGCTGGATGGCGTGTCGCTGACGGTGAACAAGGTGGAGGGGGAGCGGTTTAGTGTGATGGTGGTGCCGTATACCTTCACGCATACGATTTTCCAATATATGCAGCCGAAAGACGTAGTGAATGTTGAGATTGATATGCTGGCGCGCTATGTGGCGCGGTTGTTAAGGGTTAGGGATTAATATGGTGGATTCAGACGATTTATCGCCGATTGAGGAAGTGATTGCCGACGCTAAGCAGGGCAAGATGTGCGTGTTGGTGGATGATGAGGCGCGCGAGAATGAAGGCGATCTGGTGATTCCGGCGGAAAAAGCGGATGCGGAGGCGGTGAATTTCATGGCCAAACATGCGCGCGGGCTGGTGTGTTTGGCGCTGACCAAGGCGCGGGTGGAGGAGCTTGGCCTGCCGCTGATGGCGCAGCGTAATACCTCGCGGTTTGACACCGCATTTACCGTATCGATTGAGGCGAGAGAAGGCGTGACGACGGGGATTTCGGCGGCAGATCGTGCTGTGACGATCGCAGCCGCGATTGATGAGGGCAAGGCGGCGGATGATATTGTGACACCGGGGCATATATTTCCCATAATGGCGCGGGAAGGCGGGGTGCTGGTGCGTGCTGGGCATACCGAAGCCGCGGTGGATATCGCACGACTGGCAGAGCTGACGCCTGCGGCGGTGATTTGCGAGATTATGAAAGACGATGGCAGCATGGCGCGCATGCCGGATTTGGTGGAATTCGCCAAGACGCATGGGTTGAAGATTGCAACGATTGCGGATTTGATCGCCTATCGTCGGCGCAATGAGCAGCTGGTGGAGCGGACGCTGACCACCGAGCTGAATAGCCGGTTTGGTGGTGCGTTTACTATGCATGTCTATGTGAATACGCTGGAATATGCCGAGCATGTGGCGCTGGTGAAGGGCGATGTGGGTGCGGATGGGCCGGTGTTGGTGCGGATGCATGCGATGGATGTGTTAAGCGATATGCTTGGCGATGCGGGGCATGATCACTCCGGCGCGCTGCATAATGCGATGGAGATGATTGATAAAGAAGGGCGCGGTGTGGTGGTGGTGATTCGTGAGCCGCGGCGCGATAGTTTGAGCGAGCGCGTGCGCCGGCGTATTGCCGCGGAGCAAGGGCAAAAGCCGCCTGCGGGTGAATTACGGGATTATGGGATTGGCGCGCAGATCCTGTTGGATCTCGGTGTGCGGGAGATGATTCTGCTAACCAATAGTCAGCGCAGCGTAGTGGGGCTGGATGGCTATGGCTTGACTATTTCGGGTAGGAAGAGTATAATTTAACTTATTAGTAAAATTTGTTGGATAATTTACTAAAATATATGCAGTAAGTTATCTAGTAAATTGGGAACGATTATACTATATACCTTTTAACTAACGACCTTTTGGCGCGCGGGAGAGAATCATGGTCATATCTACTATACACGGAAGCGAAAGTGCAGACGTTATTACCGGTAATAACGCGGGTGTGAATACAGCCCTTTTTACGGAGGTGAACCTCTCTGCTTTTGAACAAATACACAACGGAGCTTATGATGTGGGTTCGGGGATAAGCATGGCCTCGGGCGCGGTGGCACCGCATTTCACGCATCTGATGAATGTGGTAGATTCGCTGGGCGTTGCACATAGTCTGACAATGGGATTTTTGCACACAGGTGTGAATCAGTGGCAGGTGGAAGTGTTTGCTACGAACCCGGCTGAGCTAAGCTCTATTCTTCCGGGTACCCCTCTTACACATGGCATAGTAGAATTTCCTAAGGCGCTTGCTAGGGTGGATGATCCTGGTATGGAAGACATGGTTATTTTCTCGTGGAATAATGGCTCGGACCCTGTGAATTTAGATGTGAATCTGAATTTAGTACAGAGCGGTGCGCCGTCTTTGGTGCTTGATTCGAGTGTGGAGAATGTTGTGGTGTCGGGGCTTGATCGTATTTATGGCTTTGGCGGCAATGATGTGATTAGCGGCATGGGTGGCGCTGATTTTATTGATGGCGGTGAAGGCAATGATGCGCTTACCGGTGATGCGGGTAATGATGTGATATATGGGCGTCCTGGAGATGATCTGATATTTGGTAATGAAGGCCGCGATATTTTATTCGGTCATAGAGACAATGATACGATGCAGGGCAATCAGGGTCATGATTTCTTGCATGGTGGGTTTGGCAATGATGTGATTTATGGTGGTAAAGGAGACGATTGGTTGCGTGGTTGGGATGGTGAAGATATACTCTCTGGCGATTTGGGCAATGACCGTCTACGCGGTGGTAATGGTATTGATACGCTCACCGGCGGTGAGGGTGCAGATGTTTTTGCCTATTTCACCTTTGCAGAATCTACGGCGGAGGCCACTGATGTGGTGACTGATTTTAAAATAGGTGTGGATAAAATCTATCTCAGCGAGCTTCCTTATTTTGGCATTAACCAAGAGGTGGGTGTGACCGGCACAACGGTGCAGGTGGTCGGCCAGGATGGGGTGCTGGAAGTGTTCCTTGCAGGTGTGACCGAGACGCTCAGCGATACGGACTTCATTTAGAATCTAAGACTGAAGCGGCCCTCTGGGCCTTTATCGTGCTGTCTTCACTGAAATAGATGGCTTTTTAGATAAAATTAATATTGTTTTTATTCGTCTTGCGTTATCCATTTTTTGTGATACTATGAACGAATCACCTAAATAATTCTCTCCCCCTATTAGGTGATACGGTTAAAAGTGAAGGACGCCTTCTATCTATAGGATAAGGAGGCGTCCTTTTTCTTTGTGTTCTATGCGCGGTTTTGCTAGGGTGCGGCGCCCTTACTATAAGGAATAATGATGGCACATATACTCATCGTGGTAGCACGATTTTATGATGATATTGCGGACGCGTTAACAGCGGGCGCGACGGCAACGTTGAAAGACGCGGGGCATAGCTATGACGTGGTGGAGGTGCCGGGAGCGTTTGAGATTCCTGCTGCGATACGCTTTGCTTTGACATCAGGGAAATATGACGGGTATGTGGCGCTGGGAGCGGTGATTCGTGGAGAAACCAGCCATTATGACTATGTCTGTACCGAAAGTGCGCGTGGGCTGCAGCAACTGGCGCTCGAGCACGAAGCGGCGATAGGTTACGGTATTTTAACGGTGGAAAATAAGGCGCAGGCGGAGGCGCGCGCGGCGCTAGAGCAGGGGAATAAGGGAAGAGCAGCGGCGGAGGCGTGTTTACGGATGGTGGATGTAAAGAAGCAATTTGTGAGTGGTGACGCGTGAGCAGTGATGTGATGCTAAAACGGACGCTGGCACGGCTTGCGGCGGTGCAAACGCTCTATGCATATAGGGTGGGAGAAGCGGATGCGACCGCGCCACTGGCGGAATATATTGCGACCATACAGGAAGAGGCGGGAGGTATTGCAGAGCGTGCGGATACTGCGCTGCGGGACCGGTTGATCGAAGGGGTGGAGCAGGAAGCGGACGCGCTGGATGCGCAGATTACTCTGCAATTGCAGGATGGTTGGACGCTGGAGCGGATGGACATGTTGCTGCGTGTGTTGCTGCAGCTGGGAGGCTATGAATTGCAGCGTGAGAGCGCCACACCGACGGGGGTGATTATCAGTGAATATACCGATATCGCTGAAGCATTTTATGATGATAAACAGGTGGGGTTTGTCAACGCGGTGTTGCAAAAACTAGCCACCGCGCTACGCGGAGGTGGAACAGAATAGGTCAATTATTAACAGAACGTTAATTTTTGTAAAAAACCTTGTTGCTGGCAAAATTGCCATAACCCACTGATTTTTTGTTTCTTACTATTCATTTCTTTATACATGCAGGTTAAATACCGCCTGTTCTTTACTAAAAACACATCAAAAATTAATAGAAAGTTAACTTTTCTTGTGCTACGGTTCTAGGTAGCCAATGTTAAAAGAGGGGGGAGACTCATGACAAAACTGGTATCAAAAGGCACGACTGTGTCTACGTCCAAAGTGGATGTGGCACCGGCCAAAAAGGAAATTGTGGTGTCGGACATCACGGTTTCTTCTACTATTGTAAACGATCCTGTGGTGGATAAGCAGATTACTTCTAAGAAAGAAGAGGTAGTGGTGCCACAAGAGGATGTGATTCCAACAAAAGAAGATACAGACATTGCTGTCACTAGGGAAGAGAAGATATTAGTGCAGCCGGAAGGCGGCGCTTCTATTGCTGCGGATGATGGCGTGATTGATGTGGTGGATAGCAACCGTATAGACACGTTAGATGTGGATGATCCATCGTCGACGCGTGGTACGGGTGATGGCGAAATACTGCTGGGCGATGATGGTGATAATATGCTGTTAGGCCTTGGTGGCGATGATAATATTATTGCGGGCGACGGCGATGACGCGCTATTGGGCAGCACGGGTGATGATCGCTTGGACGGTGGTCCGGGGGATGACATCCTGCGCGGTGGCCAAGGCAATGATACGCTGATTGGTAATGAAGGCGATAACTTCCTGCTGGGTGATATGGGTGATGATTGGCTGTATGACAGCGATTTCGTCAGCCATAGCGATTTGCGTGGCGGTGAAGGTAATGACACCCTGGCCGGCAATATGGGCAATGACACGCTTTATGGTGAGATGGGCAATGATCTCATGATGGGTGGTGCCGATCGTGATATGCTGGATGGTGGTGAGGGTAACGACACCATGCTAGGAGATGCTGGTTCTGATACGCTTTCAGGCGGTTCAGGAGATGATATGCTCTATGGCGGCGGTAGTAATGACATGCTCGCGGGTGGTGCTGGCGATGATATCATTATGGCGCAAGACGGCGCAGACCTTGTCTTTGGCGGTGCTGGCGATGATGTGATTAACGCAGGCGATGGCGATGATTATATTATCGGTGGCTTAGGCATGGATGTGATGACCGGCGGTGCTGGGAATGATGCTTTCCGTTTTGAGGCAGCCATAGAATCGCAAGTGCTCACCATGGATCGCATCACAGACTTTGAGCAAGGTGTAGATTTTATTGATGTGAGCGCTATGGACTATACCGGTGTGCAGTATTGGTTTGGCGAAGACACCACGCTTGGCTATTTCCATTCGGGTGGAAATACACTGGTGTTATCGGCGGATTTCAGCTTTGGTATTGAGATTGCCGGTGTGGTGCAGTTGACCGATGCAGATTTTATGTTCTAAGCACGTGTTACACTCTACTATGCCGTGCTGCAAATAGCGATTTCCTGCGCTTCGTTGCTCAAGTATTTCATATACGTTGCGCTACGATGCTCGAAAATCCCTATTTTCGCTATGGCCTAGCGAGTGTAACGACGCACTTAGATGGATAGCTGCGGTAAGCGACTGTCGCATAGCAATGTAGACGTTACGTTGCGTTTTTCCGACCCTAGTAATGCCTTCTCCCTGTGGAGAGGGCATTACTTTTTTAGCGATGCATTGCTTAGGAGGTTGGTGTATGTGTTAGGTGCATGGATGAATTTGCACGCATACACCGCTATTTTGCGCCGCTGGCAGCGCCAGAGGGGCTTGGGCTATTGGATGATGCAGCATTGGTGACGCCACGCAAGGGCTATCAGCTGGTGGTGACGACGGATGCGATGGTGGAAGGGGTGCATTTTCCTGCAGCGGCAGGGAGCCGGAAGGATGATGCGATTACACCCGCACAGATTGCGCAGAAATTACTGCGGGTAAATCTTTCAGACATAGCAGCGATGGGGGCACGGCCACTGTATTATACGCTGGCTGGGGTGATGCCAGCGCATGTGGATGAGCGTTGGGTAGCATCTTTCGTGGAAGGCTTGGCGCAGGATCAGGAACAGTTTGGCGTGCAGCTGATCGGCGGAGATAGTGTAACGCAGGAGGCGGGTGCGGTGACGCTGGTCTTAACCTTACTGGGCGAGGTGGAGGAAGGCAAAGCATTGGAGCGTACAGGCGCAGAAATAGGGGATGTGGTGTGTGTGACGGGATCTATTGGTGATGCGGCGCTGGGGCTTGGGGTGTATCAGGGGAAT
>JANQQO010000104.1 GCA_028289305.1 Rickettsiales bacterium
TGGAGCTGGCTGAGGGGTTGAAGAAAAAAGAGCGTGCCGAGTGGTTGGCGGAGGAGATGCAGACGCTGATTGACCCGGCGCGCTATGAGAATAAGCCAGAGGATGCGTGGCTGCGCTTTAAGGTCAAGCATGGTACGGCGGAGTTTTTCAGTGTGTTAAAGGCGCTGGCAGAATGGCGGGAGACGCGGGCGCAGGCGCGCGATATGCCGCGTAGCTGGGTGTTACGCGATGATAATTTGCTGGAAGTCGCTGCGGCAAAGCCCAAAGCGGTGCAGAAAATTCAGAAGATGAAGCGGCTTCACCCGCGGGTGAAGGAGAGTAAGGGCTTGATGGAGGAGATTGTGGAGGCGGTGCAGAAGGGGCTTGATAATCCGCTGAAAGAAGTGCCGGCACGGCCAAAGCCGCGACCAGAGACGCCGACGGCGATGGTCGATTTGCTGCGGGTATTGCTGAAAATGCGTTGTGAGAAACATGCGGTAGCGCGCAGCATTGTGGCGAGTGAGGATGATTTGCGGCAGATCGCGCAGAAGACCGAATCGAAGCTGAAAGCCTCGAAAATTCCGGCGATGCAGGGCTGGCGCTATGATGTATTTGGCGAGGCGGCACTGGCGCTGAAGCGCGGTGAGATTGCGCTGGTCGGGAAAAAGCAAGACGTGGTGTGCATTGAGGTGCAGAACACGTGATGGAGCTGGATAAAGCTTTGCAGATTATTGACGTGGCGCAGATGCAGGCTGCGGATAAGGAAGCGATGGAGACCACCGTTTCCGGCGAGATTTTGATGGAAAATGCTGGACGCGCGGTGGCGAAGGAGGTGATGGACCGCTATACGCCGCGTGCTGCTGTGGTGCTTTCTGGCCCGGGGAATAATGGTGGGGATGGGTTTGTGATTGCGCGGCATTTGCAGGAAGCGGGCTGGACCGTGGTGGTGGCGCTGTTAGGAGAGAAGGCAGATTTGAAGGGCGATGCAGCGCTGATGGCGGAGCGCTTTACCGGTGATGTGGTGGGGTTATCGCCGGGTGTGTTGAAAGACAAGGCATTGGTGGTGGATGCGCTGTTTGGTGTGGGGCTGGATCGGCCCGTTGAGGGGGTGGTAAAAGAGGTAGTGGAAGCGGTGAATGCCGCAAAAATGCCGGTGGTGGCGGTGGATATCCCAAGCGGGATTCATGGTGATACCGGAGCGGTGATGGGTGTTGCAGTGAAAGCAACACTGACAGTGACGTTTGAGCAGAAAAAACCAGGGCTGGTATTGCTGCCAGGTAAGGAATATGCCGGCGAGGTGGTGGTAAAGGCGATTGGGATACCGCGGGCGATACTGAATAAGCTGGAGGCGGTGTGTTATGAGAATCAGCCAGGGTTGTGGCTAGAGCATTTTCCGTGGCCGCGCGTGGCGGGACATAAATATAGCCGTGGGCATGCGATTATCACTGGCGGACGGCTTGGAAAAGTGGGTGCTGCGGAGCTTGCAGCATTAGCGGCATTGCGTAGCGCGGCAGGGCTGGTGACGGTGACCTGTCCGGAAGAGTCGTATGAGGCGTATGTGGCAAAATTTACCTCGATTATGGTGCGTAAACTGCCGGATGCGGAGGCGTTCTCGGCCTTTTTACTGCAGCCACATCGGGATGCGCTGTTGATTGGGCCGGGTGCAGGCGTGGATCAGCGCACTAAGCATATGGTGCTGTCTACCCTAGCGGAGCATAAGCCCTGCGTGTTGGATGCGGATGCGCTGACCGTATTTGCGGAGGCACCGGAGGAATTATTAGAAGCGACGCGGAAAAGTGCGGCACCGGTGGTGATGACGCCGCATCACGGGGAGTTTAAGCGCTTATTTCCGGAAGTGACAGAGGGGAATAATTTGGAATTAGCGAAGCAGGCAGCAGCGATGAGTGGGGCGGTGG
>JANQQO010000106.1 GCA_028289305.1 Rickettsiales bacterium
CCCATATTACGTGCAATCACAGGCTGCAGCAGGGCATAAAGCTTCTTAAATAGGGGGGATTCGAAGGTCATAGATGCCCAGTTTTGCAAGAATGTGATCTCCACGATGGGATCCTTGTGATCCGGGTAAAATAAGGTGAAATTCGCTGGCAATAAGCGGCGTGCGGAAGCTCTGAGTTCTAGCGCATGTTCGCGCGTCATGAAGTGGAACGAACGTAATTTACGCACAATCTGCTTTAATTCTTCATAGGTAAAGGAGCTATCGCCGTTTTTATGCAGCGTGATGTGCTGTGCATCCTGATTCACTACGACGCGCTCGTTATAGGGGGAGGTGGTGAAAAACGTGCTGTATTTGTTGCCCACCAGCATGCCGCGCAAGCGCTCAGCATCTTTTGCATTATCCGTAACGAAATGGATGTGATTGTGTTGGAGTGTCCCGCCTCTTATCATTGTCTTTGCCTTTCCTAACACGTGGCTTTTTCTTATATTTTCAATAATACCGCAAAAAGGTTAATTTTTCGTTAATATACGTAAAATTTTATATAAAAATTTCTCGTATACGAATAAAAGACAGGAAAAATAGAAGGTTATCGCGCTATTTTTTTAGCGCATTATGTCGCGGTCCGTTGAAATTTCACCTTTTTCTTTGCCGCTGAGCACAAAACGGTAGAGCTGCAGATTCTCTGTGGCGCGCTGCACATAATTGCGTGTTTCGCGGAATGGGATCTGTTCCATCCAGGTGATCACGTCTTCCACGCTCTTTTTCTTGCGTGGATCGCCGAAGCGTTTGAGCCATTTATTGACGTTATGCGGGCCGGCATTATAGGCGGCAATCGCCAGGATGTATGAGCCGTCATATTTTTTCACCATATCGCTCAAATAGCGGCTGCCGAGCGCTACATTATAGGCCGCATCGCTGGTGAGGCGGCTGCGGCGATACCGCAGGCGTTCTTTGCGTGAAACGAGGCGCGCTGTGCCCGGCATGAGCTGCATCAGCCCACGCGCGCCGGCGCTGCTGCGTGCTTCCTTATTGAACAGGCTTTCTTGCATGGTGATGGCGTGGATCAATGGGAGTTCTGGCTTGGTAATGGATTTTTTGGTGCGTGGGTGTTTTAGCGCGGGAAGGGTGGGGTAGTGCGGTTTAAGCAATACCACGCCAGATTTGCTGACTTCTTTCCCTGCAATCACACTGTAGGCGGGGTGGCTGATCTCTAAACCAAGGCGTGCGATCAGTGCTACTTCGCCAGCGCTTTTTGCATTCCGAATTGCTGCTTTGATGAATTTCTTCGTGGTCTGCCGATAGCCAATATTGTGCAAGATGAAAGACACTTTGAGCAGTTCATTGTCATAATAATAATTCAAATCGACCAGTTTGGTTTTGGGCTCTTCAGGCAGCTCCAAATAGCGCCGATTGAGCTTGCGCGCGGCCAATTGGCCATAAAACGTGGTGGGGTGTTGTTTGGCAACATGATACCAGCTGCGGGCGATGCGAATGCTGTTATTAGCTTCGGCCGCGCGGCCTGCCCAATACGCTCCGCGAGCAAGGCTGATAGGGGTTTTAACGCCGTGATAGAGCGCATAAAAATGGCGATAGGCCCATTTCGGCTGGTTGAGGAAGCTGAGGGCAATCCATCCTCCCATCCATTCGGCTTCAGCAAAATCGATACCTTCAGTGAGGCCATGGCCGACTACGAGCTGATACGCATCGCGATAGCGCTTGTCTTCTACCAAATCCCGAATACGTGCTTTTTTTAAACCCCACCATTTCTTGGGGTAGGGTGGGTTGGAAGGAGCAAGCTTTAATAGCTCGATCACACCTTCTTTATTACCGCGGGCGCGGCGCCAGCGTATGCGGTCATAGAGCAAACCTGGATCACGCTGCATTTTTTCTGGCACTTTGGCAACGGCTTTGTCGACGCCAAATTTTCGGCCAATCAGCTTAATGCGTGCTTCAAACAAGGCTTTATACGCAGGGTCGACCGCCTTTAAGATGCGCCGTGCGGGAGTGGTTTTGCGCTCCCACAGCAGGCGTTCCACGCGATCTGTGTAGTCTTTCACCCGAATCTGTTTGGCATGTTTCTTTAAAAAATCCCGTTCTTCATTTTTGGTGAAATTCCCGTCTACCCACGCTTCGCGCAATAAGCGTGCGGTGAATGCCTCTTTAACGGTGATGTTGTCTTTTTCTTGCAGCAGCGCTTCTGCTAGGGCAAGTTTGCCGCGCGGCGTGGTAGGATCGCGAAAGCGGCGCTCTTTGCCACGTTTTTCTTCTGTAAACCAGGCGATGACCGCTTTTTTGTCTGTATCGAGCTTAATTGCTTCTTCTGCGCGTTGCTTCAGCAAATCTTGGTTTGGCCAATGCGGGTTTTGCCGTATGAACCGCGTAATATCAGCAAAAGAGGTGCGCTTTGAGCCGGAGGTATATTGATTCCAGAGGAAAAATTTATAAATAACCCGGTCTTTTGCCTTATTCGCATGAAACTGTGTATCGCCCCAGCGCTCGCGTTTTGCCCAATGTTTGGCGTTGCGCGCATGTTTATAATCGCTGGTGCTAACGTACCACGGGTGGCTTTTATCGTCGCTGATAGTGCTTTGCGCATGGATCGGAGTTGCTGCGACAAAGCCATAAAGCATAAACAGGCAAAAAATGGCGGGTAAGAATAAAGAAGACTGTCGCATCAAAAATCTTGTACTATACGGCTGTGCTAGCTAGTTTACCTGCTTTATGGAAAATAGGTGCATGCGATAGCGTTTTGCATATACGCGTGCTTAGTTTCTAAACTAGAGTGACCTAGAACAAACGCAAGCAAAACCGTAAGGAAGATAGAATCCATGTTTTCAGGATGTTTTACAGCGCTGATCACGCCGCTTACTGAGACAGGCATCGATGAAGAGGCGTTTACGCGGCTGATTGAGTGGCAGATTGGGGAAGGAGTGCATGGTTTGGTGCCGTCTGGCACCACCGGTGAATCGCCCACGTTGACGCATGAAGAGCATAATCATGTGATTGAGCTCTGTGTGCGTGCGGCTGCAGGGCGTGTGCCGGTAATGGCGGGTACGGGCTCTAATGCTACGGCAGAAGCCATCATGATGACGCAGCATGCGGAGAAAGTCGGCGCTGATGCGGTGTTGATTGCGTGCCCGTATTATAATAAGCCGACGCAGGAAGGAATTTATCAGCATTATAAGGCCATCCACGATGCGTCCACTATCCCGATCGTGCTCTATAACATTCCTGGGCGTTCTGTGGTGGATATTAACGATAGCACGATGGCGCGTTTGGCGGAACTGCCACGCATTATTGGGAATAAAGACGCCACGGGTGATTTATCACGCCCATTAAATATATGTCAGCTACTAAAAGATGTGCGTGATGACTTCGTGTTGCTGTCTGGAGAAGATGCCACAGCAGTAGAGTTTAATGAGAAAGGCGGGCAGGGCTGTATTTCCGTGACAGCGAATATCGCCCCCAAACAATGTGCTGCCTTGCAGGATGCGTTTCTAGCAGGCAATGTAGATGAGGCGTATGCGATACAAAAAGCGCTGATGCCGCTGCATGATGCGATGTTCTGTGAAACCAGCCCTGGCCCAGTGAAATATGCGGCAGCGCGCATGGGATTGTGTGAAGAGCGATTACGCCTCCCGCTTGTGCCACCTTCTAAGGCACATCAGGCGCAGATTGATAATGCATTGCTAGAAATGGGATTGATAGAGGGATAGATGCATGTCTGGCAAGAAGCGCAGTGCAGATTCCTCCTCGCGCACCGTGGCGCTAAACCGCCGCGCTCGGCATGATTATGAGCTGCTTGATGAATGGGAGGCTGGTATTTGCT
The DNA here is from genome assembly GCA_028289305.1 of Rickettsiales bacterium. Classification (GTDB taxonomy): domain Bacteria; phylum Pseudomonadota; class Alphaproteobacteria; order Rickettsiales; family JANQQO01; genus JANQQO01. The sequence continues at coordinate 3,830 of JANQQO010000106.1, forward strand.
TGGTAGGCACGGAGGTGAAGTCACTGCGCACGGGCAAGGCACAAATTGCTGAGAGTTATGCAGAAGAACGGGGTGGAGAGCTCTATTTGATTAATAGTTATATCCCGGAATATGGTAAGGCGAGCAGTAAGTTTAATCATGAAGCGCGGCGGCCGCGTAAACTGCTGCTACACCGAAAAGAAATTAACAAAGTGATGGGCAAGCTGCGTAATAAGGGGCTGACGCTGATTCCCACTGCACTTTATTTTAATGCAAAGGGTATTGCGAAAGTGAAGCTGGCGCTTGGGCGTGGTAAAACAAAATATGATAAGCGTGAGACAGAAAAAACACGCGCCTGGGAGCGGGATAAAGCCCGCCTTATGCGTGAGCACAAATAACCTTTCTTTCTTTTCAACAATCGTGTTAAAAACGATAACGTTATGAGGAAATTCTTTGCCCGTCGCGGTAAAAAACCATCTCCCGACCAATCAAATCCGGAAACGCCGGAGGAGGGCGCGTTGCCGCCCGATGCGTTTTCTATTCCTGATGATATTCCTGCATCAGAGCCGCTGTCGGAGGATTTCTCTGCAGACATAGATGATGCCACAGAGGAAGGCGAGCAACAGGGCGCACGTTCTGCGGGCATCAATACCAAAGCCGCTTTCATGAAAGGTGTAGTGCCGGGGCTTGTGGTGCTGGCAGTAACGATTGCTGGAGTCTTCTTTCAGGAATCCAAGGCGATTAAGCAGCATCAAATATATCAGGATAGTTTGGGTGCGGTGGTGAAAGTGCCGGCGGGCCGGGTGGATCCGCGTAATGAAGGTAAGCTGGTGCTCGTGACTGGCCGTGTGACCACCGATGATGTGTTGCGGGATCGTCAGCTAGGGGTGAGTGCAAATGCGATTCGTATGAAGCGGCGCACCAAGATGTATCAGTGGATTGAAAAAGAACAACCAGCAGTAGGCGGACGCGATGTGACCTATGCGGTGACCAAGGATTGGTCCGAGGAATATTGGCCACCTCTTAAGTTTAGCAGGCTCGCACATGATTACATCAATCCCAAAATGCATTTTCAAAGCAAAGACTATCATGCGCAGGATGTGCGTGTTGGAGGGTTTGCCCTGTCACAGGATATTACGGATAGGATCCCTGGCGATACACAGTTAGAGCTGACAGAAGAAAATCGCAATGTTTTTCGCGCGCGGCCACAATGGCTGAAGCGCATCAAAGTGTATGAAGGGGGATTTTATATTGGGCGCGGCACGCCGCAAAACACGCTGCTTGGGGATACACTCGCATTTTATTATGTGCTAGAGCCTGGCGCGGTGATCACCCTGTTGGGTAAGCAGGAGGGAGAGACGGTGGTGCCGTATATGTCGCAGCATAGTGGTACGTTGTTTTTCGCTGAGCCGGGCAATAAGACCGCCGAACAGCTCATTGGCCCGCGGGCTACTGGCTTGGAGCCTATCACCTGGGCGCAACGTGTTGCAGCGCTAGTGCTGGTGTTTGTGGCAGGATGGTTGTGTACGCGCGTGTGGCTCAGCGTTCCTGTGGTGGCGACGTGCTTAACGCATAAACCAGCTATAGCAGCATTGTTGTGGACCGTAGCATTTGGCCCACTCATCCTCGCCTTGCCGTGGATGGCAGAAATTCCAGCGGTGAGTAATGTCGTATGGCTGACGGTGGCGGCGTTCCTGATACCGTTGGGGCGTTATCTTATCAGTCAGAAAGATAAGCTGGCTGAGATAAAGCTCAACATGCCGAAGAAAAAAGCACCAGAAGCCACGGCGGAGGACCTGCCTCCTGAAGACGGGTCGCCAACGCTTTCCGGAGCGGCGCCGGAAGCAGATACTGTGGCGCCAGAACAAGGCGCACCGGAGGCAGCAGCAGACCCACAAGGTGCAGCGCCTGATGCAGGTGAGGAGGACGACGAGGATGACCTCGAGCATGAATTTGAGAAAGCACCGAAATGGGTGATGATGAAAGCCCGCGCGCGGCGTTTTATCCGCCATGCGATACGTGATACGAAACCAAAGATTGAAGAGGTTAAGGAAAGAATATCCGCGAAGCTTGGCAGAACCAAGGTGGTGGAAGCAGAAATTATGCCTGGTCCGGAAGCGCCACCAGAGGATATGGCAGGTCAGGGGGATGATCTAAAAGATGCGGTGATCGTGGAAGCAGAGCCCATTACGCCGCAAGCGTCGCCGCAAGAACAAGCTGCACCACCGCCTCAAGGTGAGCCTGCAGCAGCTGAAGATGAATATCGCGAAACCGTACATGTGGATGTAGAGCAGGTAAAAGAAGAGGGCGATACGGGCATGGAATCCTCTTTCTATGAAGAGACAGACCCTGTGGAGCAGCCATCGGCAGCAGCAGCACCTGTGCCGGAGCAGCAAGAGGCTCCTCAAGCACCGCCTGCACCGCCATCGCCGGAGCAGGAAGCATCGGTGCCACCAGAGATGCCGGAAGCGCCTGCGCCGGAGGCCGCGCCGATTATCACACCACCGCCGCCGCCAGCGGAAGATAGTATGGGAGCGCAGGAGGCGCCGCAAGAAGAGGTGACGCCTGAGGTTTTACAAGAGCCTTCAGAAGCACCAGAAACACAAGAAACACCGGCCGCCCCAGCAGAAGAAATGCCGCAGGAAGGCGGTGCAGGAGTGGTGCAGTCTTTCGGGCAGCCTGTTCCGCAAGCGCCAGAAGCAGCGCCGCCTGACGAACCTGCTCCTGCTGAGGCAGCACCGGAACCAGATCCTTCTTCTGAGGCGGTGGCCTTTGGTGATATGAAGCCACAAGAGCCAACAGAAGAACCTGCTCAAGAAGCACCACAGGCCGAAAAACCAGTGCCTCTAGCGGAAGATGAGGAGGAAATTGAAGAGGTGGATCCCACCGTATTCCAACCAGGCCAACCTAGCGCGGCTCCTGAGGAGTGGGAAGAATCAACAGAAGAGCCCACGGAGGGAGGTGATACAGCTCCTCCCGCATCGGAGGAGGCTCCGCCTGCTGCTCCAGAGTCACCTGCTGAGGGCGCACCAGAGGCACCACCGGAGCAACCAGGCGCCGCATCCGCCGCGCCAGCGGAAGAAGAACATGACCCCACTGTCTTTGTTCCGAAAAAGCCTAATGTAGAATTGCACCCAGATGTGTTGAAGGAAAAGGAAGACGCTGAGCAGGAAGAAAAACCACCAGTACTTGCGCCAGAGACTCCGCCTGAAGAAACGCCGTCAGATGTGCCGCCGTCAGAGCCACCACAAGAAGAGCAGCCGGAAGATTCTGCATCGGGTGCTGATGCTCCTCCAGAAAAGAAGCCAGAGTGATGGGGGCGTGCTAGGTGTCTAAAGAAACGCTCACCCGCCCTGAATCCTGTACGAATTTTTACCTCAACTGCGGTGGGCTCCTCAGCTTCTTTATCGTGATTTTTTTCCTCCGTGAATTGTTTCCGGAGATGTCGCTGCTGACCAAAGGGATGATCGGCATTGCAGCAGCGATTATTCCCATTCTGCTGGTCGAGATATTTATTTTTAAAGTATACAAAAACGCGCCAGCGAAGCTGAGTGTATTGCGTCCGCCGAATTATGGGCGTACTACCATTAAAACGATCGGATTTTTTGCCACCATCGCTATCCTCGGCTTTTTCTATTGGCTGCTGCCGGAATACGATAAGAATTTCTTCAATCCGTATTGGTCAGCGCTTTCAATCGTGCTGCCCACGGTGGTGATGGCAAGTTGGTTTTATTTTCTGGCGGTAGACCGCCGCATGGAAGACCCGGAGGATAGTTACTATTATCTAGGCCGGCTGGTGTTGTTCATGGGGGGTGCAAAGGCCATCCCGCTGGCTGAGCATTTTCGTGCTTGGGTGGTGAAGGCGTTTTTCTTTCCACTGATGTTTATCTATCTACTGAACAATATCCACTTTCTGGATAAGTTCGATTTTGGTCGCATTGATAGCTTCATCCCACTTTACGATTATTTCTACACCTTTATTTTTACCATTGATGTGGTGTTTGCCTGTGTTGGCTACATGATGACGTTTCGCTTCCTGGATACGCATATTCGCTCCGTGGAGCCGACCACGCTCGGGTGGGTGGTTGCTATTATGTGTTACTCTCCCTTCTGGACGGCGGTGTTTTATGGCTCCTATTTCGCCTATAACGATGGGTTATATTGGGGGCATCTCACTGGCAATATGCCGCTCATACAAATGATGTGGGGGATGGCTATTTTATTGCTGATATTAATATATTCACTGGCGACGGTGAGTTTAGGGTATCGTTTTTCTAACCTGACCTATCGCGGGCTGGTGACCAATGGGCCGTATCGCTTTACCAAACACCCGGCCTATATTGCCAAGAATCTGAGCTGGTGGTTGATTTCTGTGCCGTTTATTTCGAATGCGAGTGCTATTGCTGCGCTGCAACATTGCGCGTTGTTATTTGGTGTGGGGATTATCTATTTTCTGCGGGCGCGTACGGAGGAAAACCATCTTTCAAACTACCCGGAATATGTTGCGTATGCGCATTGGATGAATGAGCATGGTGTATTCCGCTTTATTGGTGACTGGATTCCGTATTTTAAATATTCCGAAGAGCGTGCCACGCATTCTGGCAGCAGGGCGTGGTGGCGGCAGGCGGGGAAAAAGGAATATTAGGTGTTACGCATCCTGGCCGAGTGTGGCCATTAATTCGCGCCATTCGCGCTTATTCATGCCCGAATTTTCTTGCGATACTGTTTCGCCAGCGATCATGCGCTTAACCACGTCAATGCCAGTTTTGGAAAGATGTGCGCCGTGAAAACGGTATTCCATAAAGGCATCATACGCTGCGGGCATCCAGCGTTTCACAATGTCTAACATCACATCTGCATAAGCACGAATTTCATACTGCGCATGGTCATCCGCGCGCAGATATAAGAAGTGGAATAAATTATGCAGGTCGATTTTCCAATACCATTGCGTGTAGTAATTGAGCGTTAGGTTCATGCGTGCGAGTTCCCGTGCGAGACCGGATTTGCTTTCATCGAGCACCTCGCCGTCATTACTCTCATTCATCATTTCCTCGTAATGAGTATAGACTTGCGCTGCATCGTTTTTGAGAATGTCGAGCACGCGCGCGGCTTCTGCATCCTGCAATGGTTCGCCGCTGCGCCCTTGGTGATTGAGTGGTGATTGTGGCGCTAAGTGCTCTGGTGCGGGGATATAAAATTCACGATCGAGAATAGAATAGCGCGCAGAATATTCATTCACATTGGCGGTGCGGTGGCGAATCCACTGGCGTGCGATAAAAATCGGCAGCTTGATGTGGAACTTAATTTCGCACATCTCAAACGGGGTAGTATGGTAATGCCGCATGAGATAATTGATCAGCCCGCGGTCCTGATTCACCTTTTTGGTGCCGCGGCCATAAGAAACACGGGCGGCCTGGACGATAGCTGAATCGTCTCCCATATAATCCACCACACGAACAAAACCGTGATCGAGCACGGGTTGTGGTTGGAAGAGGATTTCTTCTAATGCAGGCACAGTAGCGCGGCGCGTGGGCGTGGTATCCGCGCGTAGCTCTTCAATTTCGGCACTATGTTGTTGTGTTAAGGGCATAGGTGTTTTCTTACACGCTATTATCTACGCAAAATCCCGCGATGACACAAGTATTATCTAGGCTTTCATGCGTATAATACACTTGCGCGAGCTGTGGCGGGGGCGTTATAATGGAGATGTCCTTTGGACTATGGTGATAAACGCTATACGGAATAAGCGTTGCGGACCCGGGGGCGGTACCCGGCGGCTCCACCAGGCTTCGCTTATCCTTCGAAGTGTTCTTAAAAGAAGGAAGAGTGAATCCCGGTGGGGCCGATATAGGATCGACGTGCGTAATAAAGGTATGGTTTTTACCCGGTATGATACCGCCGTAAAGGGTCGTTTTATAAGTGCAAACGATAACATTGCACCTGCTGAACTGAAACTTGCTGCTTAATCCTCTATAGGATGAGGTAGTTTCCTTAAGTTTAGCGCGGCCCGCGGGGAGCCGGGCAACAGAATCTCCGCATAAATATGATGAAAGCGGAATGATGACCGATACAGAAAATGATGATTTGCTAGATTACGGGCGCTTAATCGATGAAGCGATGCATGATATTGTGCGCCGAACCTTGGTGCTTGTTTCGCAGCACGGGCTACCAGGGAATCATCATTTTTATATTACCTTTCTCACGTCTTATCCTGGGGTGATGATTTCGGATGAGCTACGCGAACGCTACCCAGAAGAGATGACGATTGTGGTGCAGCACCAGTTTTGGGATATGGAAATCGAGGAAGATCGCTTTAGCCTGGTGCTCAGCTTTGATAATGTGAAACAAAACCTCACGGTGCCGTTTGATGCGTTGATTTCCTTTGCAGACCCCAGCGTGAAGTTCGGGCTGCAGTTCCGCACCGCGATTGATTTGGATGAAGAGGAAGGCGGGGAAGATAGCCTGCCACTAGATATCGAGGAAATAGAAGATCCCGGTGAAAAGGTGAAGCATCAGGATAACGTGGTGCAGCTCGATAATTTCCGCAAGAAATAGAGCAGGCCGTCCTTCTCTACGCTTTTGCTAAAGCGGTTTTACAGAAAAATGGAATAACAAAACAGGCCCGTCACCCACTTCGGAGGCGGAGAAGGAAAGCTGTTCCTGGTCTAGCGTAAAGCGGTTGCCCTCTTGCTGACGCCAGCCCAGCTGGGTGAGCGTTTGGGCATAGAACTCGGTAATCGCCTGCTCTTTACCCACGCCGGAGAGGTATACATCCATAATGCGGCCTTCGGGCGTATCATAATAGGTGCTGTTTTCTTGATCTATTTCCAGATTGCGGTGCACCGGCACGCCTTCTAACCCGGGGATATAGCGCTGATAACCACCGGCAGCGCTGGTAGAGGTTTTAGGGTTTTCTTGCATTACACAGCCGAGGGGCACAGCCACTAGGGCAAAGGCATAAAACGCCACGACAATTAGCTTGCTTGCGCCGCCTTTGGCTTTGAGTGTTCCTTGGGCTTTTTTATATTCTGCGGTTGGCATTGTGTACAATAAAACGTCGAGCGACCGTGTTGTGTCATTCGTTTTACGGGATTGCTGCAGACGAAGCAAGGCTGATTTTCTCTGCCATAGACAAAAAACCGGTGTTGGAAATAGCCGATATCGCCTGAAGAGCGGACATAATCGCGTAAGGTGGAGCCGCCGGAGGTAATCGCTTCACCCAATACGGCTTTAATATTCTCCACTAAGGCGGCGCATTCTTTGCGAGTTAGGCGCTGTGCCGGGCGTTCTGGATGAATATTCGCGCGGAACAGGCTCTCGCAGACATAAATATTGCCCAAGCCTGCGATGAGGCGTTGGTCCATCAGGGCAGACTTAATGCTGCTCTGTTTTTTGGCGAGCAGTGTATGAAGCGCGCTTGGGGTGAAGCTGTCTGATAGCGGCTCCACGCCCATATGCTGCAGCAAGGGCTGGGTAGCGAGGGTGTTTTTAGGGAAGCTCGTCATGATGCCAAAACGCCGTGCGTCATTAAACACCAGCACGCTGCCATCGGAGAGGTTAAGGATCACATGATCATGCGTGTGATAGGTCGCTGGTGGGGTAGGGTGGTGCAGCAATCGCCCGCTCATCCCCAAATGCATCAGCCATATATGCTCGTTATCCAGATGGGTGAGAATATATTTCCCGCGGCGGGTGAGGCGTTCGATAGTAGCATTTTTAAGTGAGGCGGCAAAATGCGGCGGAAAAGGAAAGCGCAAACCCTCCCGGCGTAGGAGCGCATCGGTGATGGTGTTTCCTTCCAACACAGGCGCAAGCCCGTCTATCACGGTCTGTACTTCAGGCAATTCCGGCATGCGCGGGAGTATAGGGGAGTTTGTGGTGAGGGAAAGAGGAAAAATAGGCGTTTAGGCATAAAAACGCGCAATAGAAAAGCACCCCTCTCTTAGAGAGAGGGGTGCTTTCGTGAAGGGTTTTTACGCCAACTTAGTTAGTTGGCATCTTTCTTTTTCTCGCTAGGTTCATAAACCGAGCAGTCCAAAAGAGGCTGCTTCTCACATTTGTCTGTACCCGGAACCAACACCCTGCCACCGCTCTCATTGAGAACGTAAGCAAAGGGTACGATAGTTCCCGTGAGCGTTGGACACAAGGAAGGGTATTGTCTTTGTACCCAACCTATCATGTGAGCTCGTGAGAGGAACGCCATCCTAGGCGCGCCCGATGCAAGATCCTGTGCCTGTTGCTCGCACAAGATTTTTGCAAACTCCATGACAGTCTTGTCTGGGATTCCTCCCGTGCGTTCAACGGAGCCTCCAGAACACCGCATTTCGTACTCTCCTGCCGGGAGAGCACATGCTTCCAGCGGATTTGTAACCACGCGCCTTGCTTCAAAACCTTCCAACCTCAAAGTTGGCTCTTCAGCCACAATACACCTCCTTGCATATTTGCCAGGAACGATGATTCATCAGGGGGCAACGCGCCCTCTGAACGTAAAAACAATACGAAAACTTAGTGTCAATTTAACACATTTATGCTGTTCATACAAGTAAAAAATACAAATAAATTCAGTTATTATGGCTGCGCAGAAAAATATGGGTATTTTGAGGGGAAAATGCGCGATTAGGCTTGTATTTCATGGTGTTTTGCCATAACAACATCTGTGCAATAAGAGGGTGGTGCAGGGCGCGTTCTTGTGTATTTTTCAAAGATAATCAGGGGGTTAAAGGGGTTTTGCTATGCCGCAACCAGAAAAAACCGCAGAAAAAACGCATTTTGGCTATGAAACCGTGACCGCGCAGGAGAAAACCGCGCGTGTGGGCGCGGTGTTTTCCTCCGTGGCACGGCGTTATGACGTGATGAATGATGTGATGAGTGCAGGGCTGCACCGGCGCTGGAAAGACGTGATGGTGCAGAAAATAGCGCTCAGTGAAGGAATGCACATCCTCGATGTGGCGGGTGGCACGGGCGATATCGCCTTTCGGCTGCTGAAGCGGGCAGAGCAGCGGGAGAAGAACATTTCCGTAACCGTCTGTGATATTAACCCGGATATGCTGCAAGAAGGCCGGGCACGGGCGCTGGATCGCGGTATTATACGCGGTATCGATTGGCAGGAGGGCAATGCGGAGCAGCTGCCATTCCCGGATTCAAGCATGGATGCCTATACGATCGCTTTTGGTATGCGCAATGTGACGCATATTGATCGCGCGCTTCAAGAGGCGCGGCGGGTGCTGAAGCCTGGCGGGCAATTTTGCTGCCTGGAATTTAGCCATGTGGAGCAGCCCACGCTAAAACGGCTTTATGACGCTTATTCCTTTGGTGTGATCCCGCGTATGGGCGCGCTGGTGGGGCGCGACCGTGCGGCGTATCAATATCTGGCGGAAAGCATCCGCATGTTCCCCACGGCAGGGGACTATGCGGGCATGATCACTGCGGCGGGCCTATCGCAGGTGCGCTATGAGCAGTGGATGGGCGGTATAGTTGCGCTTCACACAGCATGGCGGGTATAGATGCTGCGCCATCTGCGTAATTTCTGGCGTCTGGGCCGTGTGAGCATTGTGCTCGCGCGGTATGACGCGTTGTTTCTGCTCGAGCGCTGGGGTGTGGCGCCCGCGCTGACGAATGCCACTAAGCTATTAAAATCACGGCGGGTGACAGGCCGGCCGGGGGAGCGTTTGGCTGAGGCGCTGCAGGCGCTGGGTCCCACTTTTATCAAATTAGGGCAGGCGCTTTCCACCAGGGCAGATTTATTTGGTGAGGAGGTAACGCAAGATCTGGCCGTGTTGCGCGATAAACTGCCGCCTTTCTCGGCAGAAACCGCGCGCGAGATCATCGAAGAGGAGCTGGAACGGCCGGTAGAGGAGCTGTTTCAGTCTTTTGATGATACGCCAGTAGCAGCAGCATCGATTGCGCAGGTGCATTTTGCAGTCAGTAAAAAAGGTGATCCTGTAGCAGTGAAGGTGTTGCGTCCGGGGATTGAGGAGCAATTTGCTGCCGATTTAGAATTGTTATTCTGGATGGCGGGCATAGCCGATCGCACGCTGGAGCAGGCGGAACGCTTAAAGCTGCTGCAGGTGGCGCAGACCATCGCAGATATGGTGCATGTGGAGATGGATCTTCGCATGGAGGCCGCCGCCGCCTCGGAACTGTATGATAACTTCAAAGACGATCAGGGATTTATCGTACCGCGGGTCGATTGGAGCCGCACCTCGCGGCGTGTGATGACGCTGGAGCGGGTGCATGGCACTAATATTGCGGACACGAAGGCATTACGGGCGGAAAAGCAGGATCTGCAGGCTATTTGTCAAAAAGCGGCGGAGATTTTCTTTAAGCAAGTGTTTCGTGATGGGTTTTTTCATGCTGATATGCATCCCGGCAATCTGTTTATTGCAGAAAATGGTGATATTATCGCCGTGGATTTTGGGATTATGGGGCGGGTGGAGCCGGAAACGCGGCTTTATCTTGCGGATATTCTCGAAGGGTTCCTACGCCAGGATTATATGAAGGTGGCGCAAGTGCATATCGAGGCTGGCTTGGTGCCGGCGAGCGAGTCGGTGGAGGTGTTTGCCCAGGCCTGCCGCTCGATTGGCGAGCCGCTGCTTAACCTGCCACAGGAGGAGATCTCCATTGGCCGGCTGCTCGGGCAAATGTTTAAGGTGGCTGCTGATTTCAAGATGGAGGTGCAGCCACAGCTTCTCCTCTTACAAAAAACCATCATGATGGTGGAAGGGATTGGTCACCGCCTGAACCCACAGATAAATATGTGGCAATTGGTGGAGCCGCTGATTCAGCAATGGGCGCGCCGTCACCTAGGGCCGGAAGCCAAGCTGAAGCGGGATCTGTTGCGTGCGCGTAAGGTGGTTACGCGGGTGGGCACCATCATTGAAGCGGCGGAGCATATTGCAGCCTGTGTCACTAAAGATGGGGTGAAGCTACACCCTGAAACGGTGGAAGCACTAAGCACACGGCGGCGTGGCGGCAGTTGGCGCCTGGCTTTACTCACGGCGGCGCTCACTGCGCTTATCCTATTTACAGCCTTCAGTCTGGTGTAAATGTAAAAAACCCAGTTGTACTCACCGAAAGTGTGTTATATAACCGCTGGGATGGGAAAAAAATCAGAGAAAATACCTTCGGTGCTGCTGATTATCAGCGGGAGCATTGCGGCGGTGAAAGCGCCGGAGCTCATTGGCCTGCTGCGCGATCGTGGGGTAGAGGTCACTTGCGTGCTCACTAAGGGTGGGCAAGAATTCATCACATCGCTTTCGCTTGCCTCACTCACCGGTAACCGCGTGTATGACAGCCTGTTTTCGCTCACCGATGAAGTGGAAATGGGGCATATCGCACTTTCCCGCGCGCATGATTTACTGGTGGTGGCGCCTGCTAGCGCGGATATTATGGCTAAACTAGCGAACGGCCTTGCCGATGATTTGGCATCAACGCTCTTGCTTGCAACCGATAAGCCCGTATTGGTGGCGCCGGCGATGAATGTGAAAATGTGGGAACACCCTGCAACACAGCGCAATGTGGCGCAGTTGCAGCAAGATGGCGTGACGTTTATTGGCCCGGGTGAAGGCGCGCTAGCTTGCGGTGAGGAAGGGCAGGGGCGTATGGCGGAGCCAGAAGAAATAGCAGCAGAAATCGAGCGTTACCTTACCTTTAACGCGATGGGAGTGCCGCTTGCGGGCTATAAGGCGCTGATCACCAGTGGTCCGACGATTGAAGCGCTAGACCCAGTGCGCTATATCACCAATCGTTCTTCCGGCAAGCAAGGCTATGCGATTGCTGCCGCCCTGCAGGCTTTAGGCGCAGAGGTGAATTTAATTGCAGGCCCGACCTCGCTACCCGATCCTGCCGGTGTAAATGTGCTGCATGTGGAATCCGCGAGTGAAATGTTGGATGCGTGTAATAAAGCCTTGCCGGTGGATATCGCCGTATGTGCGGCTGCGGTGTCGGATTGGAAGGTGGCAGAGCCGGCAGCACAAAAGATAAAAAAGGCAGGCCAGGGCGAAGATTTAACATTTACCTTTATGGAAAACCCCGATATTTTGGAGTGCATTAGCAAACATCAACAGCACCGTCCGCGCTTAGTTATTGGTTTTGCTGCAGAAACTGAGCACGTGGTGGCACATGCTACCAAAAAGCGCAAGAAAAAAGGGTGTGATTGGATGTTGGCGAATGATGTGTCTGGCGGAAAAGTGTTCAATAGCGAACAAAACGTCGTGCATTTCATTAGTGATCACGATAGTGAAGAATGGCCGAAAATGAGCAAGGAAGCGGTGGCGCAAACGCTAGCGCAGAAAGTCCTTACCCATTTCCAGCCCAAAGTAAAACTGCAGGTGGTAGAAGGAAAAGCCTAATGGTACAACTGGCGATTAAACAATTGGAAAACGGTCAAGATTTGGCGCTGCCTTTTTATGCAACGGAGGCTGCTGCGGGTATGGATCTGCTGGCCGCGATCACAGAAGATATCACGCTTAAGCCCGGTGAACGGCAGTTGGTGCCAACCGGGTTTGCTATGGCCTTGCCAGAAGGCTATGAGGCGCAGGTCCGTCCACGCTCAGGTTTGGCGCTGAAACACGGGGTGACGGTGCTGAACACGCCTGGCACGATTGATGCAGATTACCGCGGGGAAGTGCGGGTGATTTTGGTCAATATGAGTACAGAGAATTTCGTTATCACGCGCGGTATGCGTATTGCGCAGATGGTGATTGCGCCGGTGGTGCAAGCCCATGTGCAGCCGGTGGCGGTGTTGCCGGAAACAGCGCGTGGTGATGGTGGTTTTGGTTCAACAGGAACGGAAGGATAAGCAGTGGCTCAAACAATTCCTAAGAAGGCATTTACAGCGATTGAAGCAGTATTGTATGTGGCGTGCCAATCTGGCCCGCGTCCAGTGCGCAGCAAAGAAATATGTGATTATCAAGGGGTTAAGCACCGCTATTTGGAGCATATCATGCAGCGTTTGGTGCATGAAGGCGTGCTGCGTGGCGTGCGTGGTCCACGCGGTGGGTATTTGCTGGCAAAAGATCGCCGGAAAATCAAGCTGAGCGATATATATAAAGCCATTGAGCTGATGGAGGCCAGTGTGGATCGTCAGCTGCACTCTCCGCTGCATAAGAAGGTGATGGAGCCGCTATGGAGTGGGATACGCCGCTCGATAGTGCAGCAATTGCGGGATATGACGATTCAGGATCTGTGCGATAATGCTACCGCCGTGGGTCTGGATGTAGCAAAAAGCAAGAAGACCGATTTTAATATATAAAACAACTGATTGTATAGAATTTACTAACCATTACGAAGGGGGTTCGTTATGACAGCGACGGCTGAAAAAGCGGCACAACCGCAAGTTACCTACACGACTGAAGGGCGCGGGAAGACCTATAATTCCATTATTGATACAGTCGGCGATACGCCGCTGGTCAAACTAAATCGCATTGCAGAAGAAGCTGGCTGTGTTGGCGAGGTGTATGCAAAGCTCGAGTTTTTTAACCCGCTCGCTTCGGTGAAAGATCGCTTAGCGCTGGGGATGATTGAGGCGGCAGAAGCGGAAGGTAAATTAGGGCCAGATACGGTATTGGTCGAGCCGACATCGGGTAATACCGGTATTGCGCTTGCGTTTATCTGTGCAGCGCGTGGCTATAAATTGATTCTGACCATGCCGGAAAGCATGTCGATAGAGCGGCGTAAGATGCTGAAATTCTTAGGTGCGGAGTTAGAGCTGACACCGGCGGCAAAAGGGATGCGGGGGGCCATTGAGAAAGCAGAAGAAATTCTGCAAGGCAACCCTAATGCGCTGATGTTGCAGCAATTTAAGAATCCTGCCAATCCGGCGATTCACCGGAATACGACGGCTGAAGAAATCTGGAATGACACAGAGGGTAAGGTGGACGTGTTTATTGCAGGGGTCGGCACTGGCGGTACCATAGAGGGTGTAGGCGAGGTGCTGAAGGCAAAAAAATCCGATGTAAAAATCATTGCGGTTGAGCCGGAAGACAGCCCAGTGCTCTCAGGTGGGCAGCCAGGTCCTCATAAAATTCAAGGGATTGGAGCGGGTTTTATACCTGATGTATTGGATATTGAGCTTGTCGATGAAGTGGTTACGGTGGGGAATGAAACCGCCTTTGCAACGGCGCGTAAGCTGGCTGCATTTGAGGGTATTCCTGGCGGTATTTCCTCTGGTGCGACGGTAGCAGCGGCACTCGAAGTGGCGGCACGCCCTGAGATGAAGGGGAAATGTATCGTGGTATTGCTGGCATCCTTTGCTGAGCGCTATCTTTCGACGGATTTGTTTAGCGAATAATGTCCCTTTCAGATGCAGCGCGTCGGCGGTATGCGCAGCAGATTATTCTTCCAGAAATAGGCGAGGCTGGCCAGGAGCGGCTAGCTGCAGCCAAGATATTGGTGGTGGGTGCCGGTGGGCTGGGCTCGCCAGCCTTGCTATATTTGGCTGCCGCTGGTGTCGGCACGCTGGGTGTGGCTGATCATGATCAGGTCGAGCTTTCTAACCTCAATCGACAGATTATTCATGAAACGGGCGATATTGGTCGGCCAAAAACCGATAGTGTACGTGATGCTATTTATGAAATAAATCCAGAATGTAATATTAAAATTATAAAGCAAAAGATTAGTAATGAAAATGTCCAAGAATGCATCGCACCGTATGACTTAGTGGTGGATGGTAGCGATAATAGTGTGACGCGCTATGCGGTACATGATGCATGTTATGCTGCGCATATTCCGCTGGTGTCTGCTGCTGTATCGGGCTTTCAGGGTCAAATATCGACGTTTAAGGCGTATTTGGGGCCGCCACATCCTTGTTATCGTTGCTTATACCCGGATGTGCCGCAGCAGGCTGGACAGGATTGTGTGAATCGCGGTATACTAGGGCCTATAGCTGGCGTGATGGGCGCCTGGCAGGCGGCAGAGGCGATAAAGGAATTATTAAACCTTGGCGTGAGTATGTCAGGTCATCTCTCTGTTTTTAATGGATTAAATGGCGAGATAAAAAAAATTGTGCTGCCGCGTGATCCTGCCTGTTCATTATGCCATTACGAGGAGGAAAAACATGTTCGTACTGCATCGTAATTATGGATATGGCATCTGCCTGTTGGCGCTATGCCTGTTGGGTATGCCACAACTTGCTGTGGGGCAAACGCTGATGGATTTGGGGATTACCAATAGCATACGCGGAAATCTCACGGGAAACACCTTAGAACAAGGCAAGCAAATGAAAGAAAACGCCAAGCGCCTACAGCAAAAGCGGCGCAAGAATATGCGTGATGTGGAGAATATGCAGAATAGGACGAAAACGCGGCTGCATGCCATGGATGCGGATAGTGATGGAAAAATCACGCTGGAGGAAATGAAAAAATACAAAGCCAGCAAGGGTGGTAGGTTTGACCATAGAAAAGCTGCCCAGCATTTCTCCAAGCTTGATAAAAATGGCGATGGGTTTTTGAGCGCTGCTGAGATAAAAGCGGCGAAGTAACCGGCTGTGCGAGCAGAATAGCGCTCTGTTTACCCCCTTCTTGCCTCCTTCCTGGTGCTTCCAAGAAATTCGCTTGCACCTTTTATGGTTTCTTGTATAACAGCCGCTCTGGCAGGTTTATGCTGCTTCTGTAAGGCCCCTTCGTCTAGCGGTTAGGACGCCACCCTTTCACGGTGGAAACACGGGTTCGATTCCCGTAGGGGTCACCATTCCTACGCTAGGGTTTCAGGCGACAAGTTAAGGTTATTTTTCAGCCAGATATCTAGGCAGCTCCTTTGTGATGTTTGTTCACAAGGTGCAATTACATCGACCACTTTCCTGAAAAAGGCACTTCCGGACTAACACGCTGTCAAGTACGGTGAAAAATATACGGTGGGGTAAATTCCACCAGGGGTGGAAATTTGAAAGCCTCTTCCAGACAGTGGAAGGGGCTTTTTTGTTGTCTGAAATAAAAGCAATACCAAATTGACACAACCTGTGCTTTGTGCAACCTTAAATCATCACAATTTTTAGTTGCGTATATCAGGGGTGTGACATTGGCAAAATCTGGCGGGTATATTATCTATAAAGGGCCTTCTCTCTTGGATGGCAAGCCTATTGTTGTTATTGCGGTTACTAGTTCTCTGAACAAAAAAACAGGCAATATGATCCAAACGTATATTCTGCGATCAGATATTGATCCGGTGGTGGCTAATAAAACCGGGGAGGATTATTCCATTTGCGGCAACTGCCCGCTTAAGGGAAAGCCAACCCGCGATCCAAATCGAAAAACAGCAAAATATCGCGGGTGTTATGTTATCGTTTGGCGAGATCCCTATAGTGTTTGGAGGGCTTTTAAAAATAACCGATATACAGAGATCGAAGGCCACATCATGCTACGCCAATTAGGTCAGGGCAGAAAGGTGCGGCTTGGCTCCTACGGAGATCCGGCAGCGGTACCTTCTTATATCTGGGAAAGTTTGATCTCAGAAGCCACGCTCTACAATGCCTATAGCCATCAATCCGGCATTAAAGCTGCTGATTTCCGGCCGGATATGTATATGTATTCGGCCGATTCAGAGGAGGAAGCGCGCGCTGCCTGGGCGAAGGGCATGCGCACTTTTCGTACGCTGAATGACGTAGCGGAGATCATTGAAGACCAGGAAGTGATCTGCCCGGGTTCAAAGGAAGGTGGTAGGGTCACTACCTGCGCCAATTGTGGCCTCTGCGGCGGCTCTTCCGTTTCTGCCAAAAACATTGCCATGGTGATGCATGGCTCAACGAAGAAATATGTTGGTGAAGCCCGTAACGGCTAGAGTGCCTTCCTGAATGTCAAATTAATGCGCTGATTGCCCAGCAATGGGCGATGGCTGTTTTTTAGAGGGGCGATGCCATGATAGGCCAAACGTGATTCGCCGCCGAAAACAAAAACATCGCCATGATGCAATGGGATCTTTTTGGTTTTATCGGTACGTTTTTCGCCACCGAACAAGAAAGTTGCTGGTATTCCGAGCGAAATGGAAACTATTGGATGGCTGAAATCTTTTTCATCACTATCACGGTGTAGTGAAAGCTTAGTGCCTGGCTCATAGCGGTTGATAATGCAGACATCTGGAGCAAAATTTTGATAGCCAGCTTGTGCTGCAGCCTGGCTAGCAATGGTTGAAAGTGTGGCCGGCATAGATGGCCATGGATTATTGGTTTCTGGGTCATGCGTTTCATAACGATACCCGGATCGATCAGATACCCAGCCCACCACACCGCAGCTGGTTACGCTGATAGACATATAACGTCCATTGGGCGTGAGCATACGCCGAAAGGGTGAGGCAGATTCAACCCGTTTTATTGCCGCCAGTATTTCGGCGTCATTTTCTAGCGCATATCCTTCTAGCAAAACAGCGCCAGGCGCGATCTGAATGCGCGCATCAATTTCGGTGAACAGATTGTGATTCATAACAACATTCATAACCCATCACTAACTGGAGGTAAACTATGACCGAAGAAATAAACACAAATCTGATTGCTGAGCTTAAGGAAGAGCTTGGTTGTCAGATCGAAATTACCGAGGGTGAGCAGGCTTTTAAAATTACCAAGGGTAAGGCGTTGATCAAGAAAATCGTCAATGATGCGTTGTCTGGAGACAAAACGATGATTGGCAGCGTGCTCAAGCTGGCCGAGAAGATTGATGGTGAAGAAGAAAACCAACGCCTAAAAACTCAAAAAGAAGATCCTATCTCCGGCGAAGATTGGGAATCTATTTTGAAATTCTATATCCAGAACAAAGAAGCCGTAGATGAAAAAATAGAAAAGGCGCGGAAGGAAAAGTTTAGTCAGTTTGACTTCATCTCGTGAGAGCTTCCTTACGGGTAACGTGGAGCTGTGGGTTGGGGGCTAAGGGGCGCGCTTCCGCCGACCATCAAGTGCCACAAAACGTTTGGTAGACACGCTCCTCTGGCGTTGGTGGTTGTTGAAACTCCGCATCTTCCGGATTCTCTTGATAAGGATTTGCAATCACCTCCAACAATTTATGTAGCTTGCTGAAATCACGCTGTTCTTCTGCTGCAGACAAGGCTTCCTCCACTTTGTGATTGCGCGGTATAACGGCAGGATTTGTAGCGTGCATCAGGCGTAAAGAAGACTCAAGCGGCGTATTATTTTTCTTAATTCGATTCTGCCAGCGCTGCCACCAGTCTTGAAATTCTTCCGTCTCGAAATATTCCCCTTCCGGCGTTGTTTTGCAAATAAGTGCACGGAATGTATTGGTATAATCCATATGGTGGCGCTGCATCCATTGTAGTAACTCGCCAATGAGCTGCTCGTCTTCTTTTTCTTTTCCAAACAGCCCTAATTTGCTGCGCATCATGGCCAGCCATGCGTGCTGGAATGATGTGTTAAATGACTGAATCACATCCTCAACTAGGGCAACAGATTGCTCGATATCTTCATGCAGCAAGGGTAACAAGGCTTCGGCAAAGCGTGCCAGATTCCATTGCGCTATATGTGGTTGATTGGCGTAGGCATAGCGCCCCATCTGGTCGATAGAGCTGAATACGGTTTGCGGGTCATAGGTATCCATGAAGGCACAGGGTCCATAATCAATGGTCTCGCCGGAGATCGTCATGTTATCCGTGTTCATCACTCCATGGATAAAACTAACCCGTAACCAGTCTACAATAAGCGCAATCTGGCGTTCCATCATGGCTTTAATCAAATCGAGGTAGGGCTGTTTAGATGCTTTTAGGTCAGGGTAATGGCGTTCAATCGCGTAATCGACAAGCTGTTTCAGGCCTTCAGTATCCTTCTGTGCAGCCAAATATTCGAAGGTGCCTACACGAAGATGACTGGAAGCAACACGCGTAAGAATCGCTCCTTGCAAGATGGTCTCACGGTAGACAGGTTCACCCGTTGTCACCACGGCAAGACTGCGCGTGGTTGGAATGTTCAGCGCGTGCATTGCTTCGCTGATAATATATTCCCGCAGCATCGGTCCTAGTGCTGCCCGCCCATCGCCACGCCTGCCATATGGGGTTTTCCCAGAACCTTTGAGCTGGATATCTACCCGTTTACCGTCTGGAGCGATATGTTCCCCAATCAAATGTGCACGCCCATCACCCAGTATGGTGAAATGGCCGAACTGATGCCCTGCATAGGCTTGTGCTATGGGCTCTGCTCCATCAGGTAGTACATTGCCAGAAAAAAACGCTGCCAATTCATCGTCGGAATAGTTATTGAGATGTAGTCCCAGCGCATCAGCTAAAGCATGATTCACAATGACAAGTTTCGGGTTTTCAACAGGAATTGGATCCATGCGTGTGTAGAAATGCTCCGGCAGCTGGGCGTAGCTATTATCAAATGTCCAATTTATGCTCATTTCTACTCGCTAAAAATGAAAAACGTTATATTGTAACATGACAGATGCGCTCAATAGAAGCATATTCAAAAGGCTAATACCATGGAATCACACAATTCAGAACGTTTACCTGTAACCGTGTTATCGGGGTTTTTAGGTGCTGGAAAAACCACCCTCTTGAACACGGTGCTAAATAATCGTGAGGGTAAGCGTGTAGCTGTCATCGTCAATGATATGAGCGAGGTGAATATCGATGCAACATTGGTGCGTGATGGTGGTGCTAACCTAAGCCGTACAGAAGAGAAATTGGTGGAAATGACCAATGGCTGCATCTGCTGTACTTTAAGAGAAGATTTACTCAAAGAAGTACGAGCATTGGCTGAAGATGGGCGGTTTGATTATCTGCTCATTGAATCTACGGGCATTTCCGAGCCGATGCCGGTTGCAGCCACCTTTGACTTTCGTGATGAATATGGCGAGAGCCTGTCCGATGTAGCGGAGCTTGATACAATGGTCACCGTTGTCGATGCGGCAAACCTACTTGCTGATTATAGCTCAGTGGATTTTTTAAAAGATCGCGGTGAATCGCTAGGTGAGGAAGATGAGCGTACACTCGTTGATCTGTTGGTCGATCAAATGGAATTTGCCAATATTATTGTAATTAATAAATGCGATTTGGTTTCAAAAGATCAGCTAGATCTTGTAACAAAAATTGTGAAAGCGCAGAACCCTGAAGCAAGAATCATCTACACCGATCATGGTAAAGTAGCACTTAAAGACATCATGGGAACCGGTCTGTTTGATTTTGAAAAAGCTGAAACCATGGCTGGTTGGTATCAAGAGTTGATGGGTGAGCATACGCCGGAAACAGAGGAATATGGCATTACCAGTTTTGTCTATCGCTCAAAGAAACCGCTTCACCCACAGCGGTTTTATGAATTTACGCAAGAGTCACATCCCGGTGTGATTCGTGCCAAGGGCTTTTTCTGGCTGGCAAGCCGTATGCATTGGGTGGGAGAACTGGCCATTGCCGGAGCGTTGCTGCGCCATCAGGCCGCTGGAAGGTGGTGGGCGAACATTCCACAGGATCGTTGGCCACAGGATAATAAGTGGCGTGAAATGATAGAGGAAATCTGGAGTGAGCCCTTTGGCGATCGTAGGCAGGAAATGGTCTTTATCGGCACAGGCATGGATAAAGATGCCTTATGTCGCAAATTGGACAACTGCTTGCTTACAGATGAAGAAATGCAATCTGACTGGAAAAGTTGGAAAAATTTACCTGATCCATTTCCCGAATGGCGTATAGAGCAGCTTCAAAACGCTGGCTAAAGAATGCTACAGAGAATTTGATTAAGTGTTGTGCTAAAAAAATAAAACGTAGTTACAGCGCACACTTTCTTGTCCCCCTGTAACTACTAGTGATCGTGGGTAATCGGAGAAAACGGCAGCTAAACGGATGGCAAAACTTTGCCGCTGAATTCCAAGAATTAAGCACTATCAATAGGTTATTTAGTTGGTTTTGAGTCCCGTAGAGGTCACCATTCCGAGGCTATGTGCGGGTGGGGCTGTCGGAAGGGCGTTGGGAGCGCTCTCGCTCTATGCGCCCTCTGAAGTTTTGCTCAGCTTCTACTTCTGGGTGCACTTCTTGCATAGCCCGAGCGATAAGGCCGTTTAGATGGGTTGTCACCAACGCGCCATGGCTCGTACTTTCGAGTAGCTGTTGCTCAAAATCATGCCTCTGCCGCGCATCTGAGGTGGGATCTCCGATGATGGTCCCCCGGCGGCCCTGTGTAGTTAATGTGTCGAAGGGCAATTTTTCATCATGAATTTCAGCTTCTCTAGATCTTCCGCTTCTCCTAATTCCAGCCCCCGCACCATCTGATGCAATATACATAAAAAACCCATTAGGAGTTCCATCGGGATAGCTGCGTAAGTTTGCCGCAGGAAAAGGCAATATCCCAGCAGCATGCGGAAACCCGTCGGTTAAGTCAAAAGGATCCGTAAGTCCCCCCTCTACAGAATCGCGGGCGGCCACAGGGATAACGCGCGCCTGAAAATCATCCTCCGGATTTTGTGGGTTTATTTGGCCAGGTCTAAACGTTTCTAAAAATGTTAAAAAGGGAAGTGGTATCTTGTTTTGATCAACCACCCCAGCTTGGAGTTGTGGTTCAACGATGAAACCAAATTCTTCAGGAAACTCATATTGAGGAAAAAAAGGGTCAAATTGGCTTGGCTTTCTTGGCGCTTGAAAAAACATAGCCATTGAGGAGGTCTGTCCGCCGTAAACACCGCTGCCCCCAAGATTATCACCATAGCTTACGGGACCACCATTTGAAAATGGCAATCTTTCATACCTAGAGGCGAATTTCTCTCCCAAGTTATTATAGTTAGAATGAGCAGGGTAGTGTACCGGATTACCATCAGGATCATTCACACCATCACGCGCACCATCAATAAGAAAATCCCCCCAACTCAAGTTGGAGCCATTTGGTGCGATGTCATGAGCGCTATAATTACCCCTACTGAGCTGCACCTCCCCAACCACGTCTTTATATACATTTGATAGGGTGGCTCTATCTGCAACGGTCTGTGATATTTTGCGAGCGGGCCTTAAAGACGGCAGTATTATAGCCACTAACCCTGCGATAATTGCAACCGTCACTAATAGTTCGATGAGGGTAAAGGCGGCTCTTTTATGGGCGCTACCCGCAATATCCTGTCCATGTTGCGTAATTTGTTTTCCTACTTTTCCTATTATCCCCCTCTGCTCTTCTAGCGTTTTTCCAGCATCTTCTAGCGCGTTACCCGTACTAACATCAACATTTCCTCCGCGCATGGCAGCCATAGCGCCTTCTATCACTTCCACCGCCTGCTCTGGTGTGTCTGGTTTACGTGCGTTGAGTATTTCTGTATTCACCGCTACTACCGGCGGGCTGGTGAGTGCCGTAGTGTACCTAAGGGGGTTAAGAGCACCTGCAAGCCGTTTTAACATTATCCCATCCTCCGCCCTGCAGTACCGCGATCGCTGGATGCAATGCGATCCGCATGGCTATCATGGCTATGTCGAGCGCTTGCGTGTTTGGTGGATGTTTCCGGGTTTTCTGTTGGCGCTTGACCCAGCGGCTTCGTTGAGCGCCGTACATTCATCAATCGGCCTATGACGTCATCAGCATTCTTCAGCTGCTCACGGATTAGAGGCGCTGTTTCGTTGATGAGTGGATCTGAAATAGGCAATTCTTTGTCTGTTGCTTTTGATTCAAAATATTCTGCAGCGAGCATAGCGGCAAATGTGGCGCTTTCTCTTTCATAGGAGGTCATCTGCCTCCACTCCTGATAAAATCTTCCTAGTTCCCTGATGCGTTGCTCTGGATCTATTGTTGCAGAATCTGTAGCTTTTATCTTAACATCATCTAGCCTTGCCACTTCAGCAATGGCGAGTTTAGCAGCCAGCAGATCTCCTTCTGGTATCATACGTGCAACGACCAATCGCTCTTCACGCGGATTTTGGCTATCGCCTATAAATTCAATGCTCTCAAATGTCGCGCGAGCCGCATCGTAATTGAACCAAACCCCCACCATTCTTAGTACGGATGAGCGCTGCATAGAAGTGTCAAATTTATCAGGATCAATAGCGCCACCTCTATCCAGAACATTAAAATCTACATTATCTTCAAGCGAAGGATCAAATGCCTTTGCCCAGTCAAAGAATTCTTTACCCAGCAAATCTTGCAATACTTCATTAACTTCTCGCCCCTGTGCTTCTGCCATTTTTTCGACTGCCCAGCGTCCCGCATTCATGCGATCTCCAAATTGCGAAGCAATGGTATAAAGCGCTGTTAATGCAGCTACGTCCTGCGGTTCTTTGACAAATCGCTGAGCACGTTGCAGCATTTCGTAGATTTTTTCATCAGGTACATTTATTCCTCCCGTAGATTTTCTTACAAAATCAAGTACATCACTATACCCACTTACTTCGGTTTGCGCACTCTCAGCAATAGCTTTTGGTTTTAGGTTGCGCCTAACAAACTCTTTTTCAATCACATCGCTTACTTCCTCATATCCAGAATAAGCGCCAAGGATTTGATCCACTAACTTTCCGGGGTTGCTTAAGGTCGTTGTTGTGGGGTTCATTATATGTGTAGAGAAATTCTTCCCTCCCAAAACCGAGAGCGCAACGCCAAGGCCAGTGGCCAAGAACTTCATGGGTCTGCGCAACGCATTTTCAAGAGTATGCGCGAATCCTTCGCTTACACTAGCCAGACCTGCAGAACCTATTCCAGCAATAGCGCCCGCTGCTACAGCAGCGCCTAATCCACCGGTAACAAATGCTGCGATACTGCCAGCTACTACACCTATAGCAAGCCCGACTTGCGCTTTGTTAGGGAAAGGTAAAACTCCCGCTCCACCGAGTACGCCGTATAGACCGCCTGCAACCGCTGCACCCACTACCGGCCAGCCCGTTAAAACGGTGGCTGCACTCGCCAATCCCGCAGCGCCCGTAAGCACGCCCATAATTGTACCATTAGCCACGCGCGTCAACCAGCTATCCTTTTGTTCTTCCTGCTTCTTTCTCCTGGCCATATGCTTTCATCCACTGTTAATGTTATGACAGATTGTGGCTGGCTAGGGAGGGGAATGTTAGCTAGCTAAGGTACTGTTTCATCACCTTATATGTAAGAAGTATACGGCAAAAAGGTTAACAAAGTGTTAACGCGCCGAAAAAAGTCATGTCTTTCCCAAAAAGTATGCATTTTTAGTAAAAAGCGGTTGACACAGGGCCGTTCGCTGCAGTAGAAAACGGCGTAGTGTTTGAGAATGATTCTCATTTAAGAAATATCACTAGAGACGTGTTTACGTCAAGTCTATTAGCCCGCCAACGGCATAGTAGCTGTCCGTAGCCCGCCAGAGACGTGGCTTTTAATGTGTAAATCCTAAAAGGAGCAAATATATGCCTGATAACCCCAATAATCCCATCACGCTTTCTGATGATGATAACCTATGGGAGGCGTTTCTCAACGGGCAAAGCTCCTTTAATAACCTGGTATTAGGAAATGGCGGCGAGGATACGATCGTCAGTGGCGATGCAGACGACACCGTGTTTGGTGGCGATGGTAATGATTTCATCTTTGGAGTGAATGGGAATGATAGCCTGGTCGGCGACGATGGAGATGACCTTTTAGACGGCAGCTTCGGGGACGATACACTCGTCGGTGGCGAGGGCGACGATGTGTTCGTATTTGAATTCATTAATGAATTTGGGGTGCCACTCAATTTTGGGCAAAACCACGTGTTTGACGATGACGGTGAAATCCTCATTGCAGCAGCGCAATATGATATTCCCTCTGCCACCGTGCAGCTGGATGGCTTTACACTAACAGGCCAAGCGGAATTGGTGAAAGGCACAACCGATACCTACATACTCGATGCGGGTTTACCGAATCAGATTTATCAGTTTATTTGGGACGGAGAGAATGGCAGCAGCATGGTGATGAGCAATGTCTTGGTCGATGCTCTTGACCCTGCGATCCAAAGCGTCACGTTTCACGATTTTGTGAATGGGACCTTTGGCATTACGCTGGGCGAGCTTGATACGGGCATTGCTCTCACCAAAGCCGATGATTATTGGTTTGCTGCATTAGAGGGCCTGGAAAATGAAGCCAGCCAGGTGAATGGTCTTGAAAGCGATGACACCATCATTGGTGGCGCGCTTGACGATACACTGAATGGCAATGACGGTGATGACAGGGTATTCGGTGCTGGGGGCAGTGATCATGTGCTAGGCGAGCTGGGCAATGACCTACTTGCTGGTGATGATGGCGAAGATACGCTGGAAGGTGGTGAGGATAATGACACGCTAAAAGGCGGCGCTGATCAAGATGTACTTGCCGGTGATGCCGGCAATGATCTCCTGATTGGGGATGACCAGCTCTATGCACCTTCGGGAATTTCTCAAAGCGCTTTCTTCCGCGGCAATAAGGATGCAACTAATATAAAAGAAAGCGGGATTAATAACACGGCAGAGGTGCCATCGTTAGTCACGCAAGATTTGAGCCTCCCTCCAGTTCATAATCCTCAAGGGGCGTTTAACGACGTGCTTGATGGAGGCCAGGGCAATGATACGTTAAATGGGTTTTATGGTGCAGATACGCTGACTGGTGGAGAAGGTAGCGATGTATTTGTATTTAGTCATACCGCCCATTCAACCAGTTCTGCGCAGGATGTGATCAGTGATTTTACACAGGGTGTTGACGTCATCGACCTCTCTGCGCTAAACGTATCGCTGACATTTGAAGATTTATCTGTTGTAGCAGGAAAAAATAACGTGAGTGTATCTGCATTGAATGGATCCTTTTCGTTCGAAGTCGCAGGAGAGGTAACGCTCACAGAAAATGATTTTATATTTTAGTATTCAGGAGGAAATACCATGGCCAATATTAATGTATTAACTGACCCTAACACCTTCATTATAGACGATACGTATATCTGGGAAGCGTTTGCTGCCAGCCTTGCTGGAGAAGCAAATAACATCACAGGTACCGCGTTTAATGATATTATCGTAAGTGGTGCGCAGAACGATACCATTCGTGGTGAGGGTGGTGATGATGCATTATTTGGCTCGAGTTTAAGCGACGTTATCGAAGGCGGTTCGGGCAACGACCTCTTAGACGGAGGAAATCACGACGATACGCTTATTGGCGGCACGGGTAATGACACATACGTGTTTGAATTTTCCGATTTTGGTGATGATGTGATACGCGATGATGATGGCACGCTATTTGTTGCCTCTACCAGCTTTGATTCAGTAACCGGTGCTATCAGCAATAACGGGTTTGTGCTCACGGGTACGGCTGTACTCGCAGAGGGTCAAACAAATGTCTATACCTTCGACGCAGAGGGAGATACGTATCAACTCACCTGGACTGGGGATCTTTCCAATTCTAGCAGCAGCAGTGATTTGCTGATTCAAAAAGAGGGTAATCCTTCTTTTCTCCTGGATGTTACTATTGAAAACTTTGTGAATGGGACCTTTGGCATTAGGCTAAGCGATGGTGCAGAATCAACACCCGCGCCGGCGCCTACTCCTTCGCCAAGCACAACACCTGAGCAGCCAAGCCAGGGGCCAGATAATGTGGTTGTGAACGGGTCAAACGATTCTGAATCGCTCAGCGGTGATGCAGGGAACGATACACTCTCTGGCAATGGCGGTGCGGATGTGCTGTTTGGAAGAGCAGGGAATGATAGCATTAATGGTGGTGGTGACGCCGACATGATCAATGGCAACCTGGGTAAT
Organism: Rickettsiales bacterium; assembly: GCA_028289305.1. Classification (GTDB taxonomy): domain Bacteria; phylum Pseudomonadota; class Alphaproteobacteria; order Rickettsiales; family JANQQO01; genus JANQQO01. The sequence goes on from JANQQO010000106.1 coordinate 30,407, forward strand.
GATAGTGTGTATGGCGGCCAAGGCTCTGACACAGTACAAGGTGGAAAGGATAACGATTTTGTTATCGGCAACCAAGGCAATGATACG
>JANQQO010000085.1 GCA_028289305.1 Rickettsiales bacterium
ACCACCGCCAGGCACAATGCCTTCTTCCACAGCAGCACGCGTTGCGTTCAGCGCATCATCCACACGGTCGCGGCGTTCTTTCACTTCCACTTCCGTCGCACCGCCAACGCGAATCACCGCAACGCCACCAGCCAGCTTCGCTAGGCGTTCTTGCAGCTTCTCACGATCATAATCAGACGAGGTATCCTCGATCTGCGTACGAATTTGGCCACAGCGTGCTTCGATCTCTTTCTTCGCACCCGCACCATCAATAATCGTGGTGTCTTCCTTGGTGATCGACACTTTCTTCGCTTTACCAAGCTGATCCAGCGTGATGTTTTCCAGGTTAATGCCCAGATCTTCGCTGATCATCGTGCCACCCGTCAGCGTCGCGATATCTTCGAGCATCGCTTTGCGACGGTCACCAAAACCGGGCGCCTTCACAGCAGCCACTTTCAGGCCACCGCGCAATTTGTTCACCACCAGCGTTGCCAGAGCCTCGCCTTCCACATCCTCTGCGATAATCAGCAGCGGACGCGACGATTGCACCACCGCTTCTAAAAGCGGCAGCAATTGCTGTAGGTTCGAGAGTTTCTTCTCAAAAATCAGGATGAATGGGCTTTCCAGCTCAGCAATCATCTTGTCTGAATTGGTCACAAAGTAAGGCGACAGATAGCCACGATCGAACTGCATCCCTTCCACGGTTTCCAGTTCAAATTCCAGGCTCTTGCCTTCTTCCACGGTGATCACACCTTCATTGCCCACTTTTTCCATAGCTTCGGCCAGTTTTTGCCCCACTTCCACGTCACCATTCGCAGAAATCGTGCCTACTTGCGCCACTTCTTCTTTGCTACTGATTTTTTTGCTAAGCTTTTTGATGTCGGTTACTACCGCATCTACCGCTAAATCAATACCGCGTTTCAGATCCATGGGGTTCATGCCGGCAGCCACCGCTTTCGCACCTTCACGCACGATCGCTTGTGCCAACACGGTCGCCGTGGTGGTACCATCACCCGCGATATCGTTGGTTTTGCTCGCCACTTCACGCACCATTTGCGCACCCATATTTTGGAACTTATCGGATAGCGTGATGTCTTTTGCCACCGTCACACCGTCTTTGGTGATGCGCGGCGCGCCAAAAGATTTATCCAACACCACGTTGCGCCCTTTAGGGCCCAGCGTCACTTTCACCGCATCAGCGAGGATATTCACCCCTTCTAATACTTTCTCACGTGCTTTCGCACCAAATTCAATTTGTTTACCTGACATGATAACTACTCCTTAATTGCGTCTAGTTATATTGTTTAAGCAGCTTTTTTCTTTTTAGCGCTGCCTTCTACGATGCCGAGAATGTCTGATTCTTTCATGATCAGCAGGTCTTCGCCATCCACCTTAATTTCCGTACCGCCCCATTTAGCGAACAACACGGTATCACCTTTTTTCACCGCCAAAGGCACTAATTTGCCAGATTCATCGCGTGCGCCATCGCCCACAGCCACAATCTGCCCTTTGGTTGGCTTTTCTTTCGCACTATCGGGGATGATAATGCCACCGGCCGTTCTGTCTTCTTCTTCAATGCGCCGCACCAAAACGCGGTCATGCAACGGTTTGATATTCATGAGTTTTCTCCATTACCACTGGGTTAGTTATATATATTTGTGTACTATGCCGTCCCTTTTTTCGCCAAAGAATGCGGCTAACACGCAAGAAAGCGACATTCCTCGTGGGACACAGGCTATATAGGAATGCCCACCACAATGTCAAGGTTTTGCCACATATTTTTGCTTATTTTTATATAAAATGCCGCACGTTAACCCTTTCTTAACCTTTTGCTGTTAAGCTTATATCTATAAGCAAGGAGAACGCGGTCAACACCGCCTAATAAAGCGAAGGGAAAATAGAGGATGGCCAAGCCAGAGGAAGGGTTTAATAAAAGAGGAATACGTGTGTATTACGTAGAAGACGCTAGCACAACACTCGTAAAAATAAACCTATCAGAACAAGATCGCTCATACATACCAAAGCCAGAAGAACCTCTTCCAGCCCAAATAGATGCTGAAGAACCAGATGACGACAGATTCTTTGAGAGCGTACAAGAAGCTATGGGAGACTCCATAGGATCCGGAAACGAGTTATCTAGCGGAGATACAAGAGACCTTGAATATGAAGGCCAGATGGGAACAGCCCTTGAAAACATTATTGCAAGGATCAATGCTTCAAAAAAGTCTGTGACTGTTGATGGTGAAGAGAAAAAACATGTGACTGTTGGTGATAAAGAGATTGAAGTTGGCGAGAAAGATACAATTACCCTTAAAGAGAGCGAAAGCGGCACAATCATAAAAGGAATCCCGAAAGGCCATGAAAAAGCCTTTGCGAAACAATTGGGCAAAGCCCTATTAGAAGAAAGACAAAACGTCATTAAAGCAATGATTGACGCAGCTACAGGGGTCCAAGATTCAATAATAGACGACACCCCAGCTCCTGCACCAATCCCCGCCGGCGGACCACCGCAAGTAAGTCTAACACCATCCAAAAGAATAGACATCACCATCCCCTATATCACTCAGGGAAATTTTGAGCAGATCCCAGGCTATGATCCTGCATTTTACAACAGAAGAATCTCAGATAGAGAAACCCTCGGTGAACGCCTAGAAGCAGAATACCGTGAGACGCTAGCACAGATGGTCGAGGAATATTATGACCTACAGTGGGAATATAATGACACCAATGAAATGTCCACCGCCCTCATCAATGAAAAACATACCTCCCATTGGCCCCTACGTCATCAAGCAAAAAAGGGAACTACGCTCGCCGATGCCATAAGAGATAGATTGGAAGCGGAATATAAAAATTTTCCACAAGAGCGCTATACACAAGAACGCTTGAAGCATGAAATAAAAACCCTAGAGGGAGAACGGCAATACGCAGAGTCAAAACTATCCACCACCGAAAACGAAGTGAAATCGTTACAGGAAGAAATAGAAAGGTTCAAAGAAAGGCAGGAGCAGCTCACAGAACAACTTGCAGAAAAAAATGCTGATACCGGGCTCATAGGGGGTGCAATTCAAGCCAACAAAGGCAAAATAGCCGCAGCTGAACAAGGTATAGAAAAGCAAGAAGAGCTCCTCAAAGGGCGCCAAGAAGGGCTCGCGCGCCTTGATTACAAAATAGCCACACGCCGCTGTGATATCGCAAAGGCAGAGCTCGGTTCTTTAGACCGCGCTCAAAAGCGCTTTAAACGCCGCACCGATAATGCTGCAAAACCCCTTGTTGCCGCAAGTAAACAATTCAATGATCATGTAAAAGCACATACAAAGACTTTACTACAGCATGAAGGAATAACTAGAGAATCGATTGAACAAAAACTAATTGGCTCCGAAGAAGACCCTCAAAAAATAGCGAAAAAAAAGCAAGAAGCAGATCAAGAGTATAAAAATACGTTAAAAAAGAGAAGAGAAAAACTTATACAAGCAACAGAGACAGAGACAGAGACAGCAGGCATATCAGACGACTTAAAACTAAAACTAATTAGTTTTAAGCGGAATGTAGAAGATGCACAAGCCGCCTATGACAATGTACACAAAAAGTTTAGTGAAAGAGCAGACACTTATGAAAATAAGGCACTTGAAGTAAGAACACTCGCCATCAAAGTAGCAGAAACTGCCTTAAAACATGCCGAGATAACCGGTAATAGCCAAAGAATTGATGCCAGCATAGAAGCAATCGCAGCAAGGCAAGCATCATACGATAAAACACTGGCAGCAGTAGAACAAAAACGCGCAGAAAGAGTCGCTGCCCAAGCAGCGCCCGCGGCAGAACCCGCCGCAGAGGCCGAGCCAGATGAGCCAGAAAAAGGTGATCCCGCAGCCGCCGCTGAAGAAGCGTTAGATAAAGAAAGAAAAAAGCTTGGCGGCACGTTAGGAAATGTTGGGAAGCGCAAACCCACTGAGGAGCTTAAGAACCCAAGGCCCACCCCTAGAGAACCCGGCGAGAGAGACGACCAAGAACGCGGTGGCATAGGCGGCATAAGCTAACCCATCCTACACCTTCACATCGTCACATCTTCAAAAACCCGTTCCTGTAGTTTGATATTAGGAATCCGGGGGCGAGGAGCGCACGCGTATGTGTAATACGTATCGCACGGCGAGAACGCCGGATGACGCTATAGCAGGCTACAGGAACGGGTTTTTACCCCTTTATCTCTTCGCCCCACTCATTCAGCAGCGTATCCTGAAAGCCGTGCAGTTTCTTCACCGTATATTCCGCGCGCAAGCTTAGATATAAAAACACGATTTGCGGGATGAAATGCACCAATACCCAACCAAACGCCGCGAACATATACACCCAAAGCCAGGTATAAGGATTGGTCAGCATCCCTTGCGCCGTGGTGTTGGGCGCGCTGCTCATGATAATGCTCGCAAATTGCGGTAGCATCCCAGAGAGATTAAACATCAGCACCGTTTTTGAGGCATATTTCCCTGGCCGGCTATCAAGAATCGATGCCACAATCCCCGGCATCATCCCCGCCGCCACAATAATCGCCACATGGGTGAAGCCAATAAAAATCAGCACCGACAGCACCACCATCACCAAAATCGTGGTGATCATCAAATTGCTGACAATCTTGCCGGCCGCTGCCTTATCGTCTTTTCCGTCACTCACCGCGCGTTATACCTCCTTAAGAACGCACCAATCCCGCGCAGTATAACATCAACAAATATTATCGTGAATGGTTATTCGTTACTCGTTAATGGTAAAATACCAGTAACGATTCACCAATAACGAATAACGAAAGAATCACTCCCTCCCTTCGCTAGGCCATAGCGAAAATGGGGATTTTCGAGCATCGTAGCGCAGAAAGTCGTATAAGTAATTTTCCCTGATAAATTCGCTAATGCATAGCGAAAACGTTAGTTTCTTAAGCAACGAAAAAGCGTTGTAACACTCGCTAGCATGAGACGAAAATAGCACTTCCTTAAGAACCGGAGCGGAACGTATATGAAAATACCTGAGCACCGGAAGCTTAAGGAAGTGCTATTTGCAGTCCATGATAGTAGAGGGTGACAATGCTTTTTGGGAACAGGAGATAGCGTTAAGGTGGGGGGAGGGAGGAACCTTCGCTATCCCCTGTAACTCGTTGCTAGTGCGCTAGTATCGCGAGCAGCAAGATGGCTACCACATTCGCAATTTTAATCATCGGATTAATTGCGGGGCCTGCGGTATCTTTGTATGGATCACCTACTGTGTCACCGGTCACGGCTGCTTTATGCGCCTCTGACCCTTTGCCACCATGGTGACCGTCTTCAATATATTTCTTTGCATTATCCCAGGCACCACCACCGGCAGTCATCGATAGTGCCACGAACAGGCCGGTCACGATAATACCGAGCAGCATCGCACCTACGGCTGCAAACGCCGCCGCCTGTCCAGCAAAGCTGTTAATCACAAAATACAGCACCACGGGAGAAAGCACTGGCAACAGCGAAGGAATAATCATCTCCTTAATCGCCGCCCGCGTCAGCATATCCACCGCACGGCCATAATCCGGCTTGCCTTTACCCGTCATAATGCCCTTAATTTCTTTAAACTGACGGCGCACTTCCACCACCACAGCACCCGCTGCACGGCCTACCGCCATCATGCCCATCGCCCCAAACAGATACGGCAACAAGCCACCAATGAACAGTCCCACCAGCACATAAGGATTCTGCAGGTCAAACGTCACTTCCACATCCGGGAAATAGTGCCGCAAATCTTCAGTATACGCCGCGAACAACACCAGCGCGGCCAAGCCAGCAGATCCAATCGCATAGCCTTTGGTCACCGCTTTTGTGGTATTCCCTACCGCATCCAGCGCATCGGTTGTTTTGCGTACTTTTGCTGGCAGATCCGCCATTTCAGCAATCCCACCTGCGTTATCCGTCACTGGTCCATAAGCATCCAGCGCTACTACCATACCAGCCAGCGCCAGCTGCGTTGTTACCGCAATCGCAATACCGAACACACCGCATAGCAGATACGCACCAATAATCGCACCGCAAATCACAATCACCGGCAGCGCCGTTGCTTCTAGCGATACCGCCAAGCCTTGAATCACATTCGTGCCATGCCCGGTCTCTGATGCTTTCGCAATGCTCTTCACTGGGCGGAAACTCGTAGACGTATAATACTCGGTGATCCACACAATCAGCCCGGTCACCACCAAGCCCAACAGGCTACAAATATATAAATCCATGCCGCTAAAGTTGCGCCCACCCACGGTATAGAGCGTATCAAAACCGAGCATATGATCGGTGATAAACCCAATCGCCACCGCAGAAACCGCGCCCGTCGCAAACAGGCCCTTATACAGCGCCCACATGATATTTTTGCTTTTGCCCAGGCGCACAAAGAACGTACCAATCACCGAAGCCACCACACATAGACCGCCAATCGCCAATGGGTATACCAGCATCGTCGCCTGCGTATCACCAACGAAGAAAATCGCCGCCAGCAGCATCGTTGCCACCATGGTCACCGCATAGGTCTCAAACAAATCCGCCGCCATACCGGCACAGTCACCAACATTATCACCGACATTATCTGCAATCACTGCTGGGTTGCGTGGGTCATCTTCAGGAATACCCGCTTCAACTTTACCCACCAGATCCGCACCAACATCCGCGCCTTTGGTGAAAATACCACCACCCAGCCGCGCAAAAATCGAAATCAGTGATGCACCGAAGCTCAGTGCCACCAACGCTTCCAGCATAGGACGTGTCGGAACGCCTTGCGCTTGTAGATACATGAAATACCCGGTCACCGCCAGAATGCCCAGCGCCACCACCAAGAGTCCTGTCACCGCACCGGCTTTAAACGCAATATCCAGTGCTGCTTTCAGGCTGGTCCGTGCCGCTTGTGCTGTGCGTACATTGGCGCGCACCGCTGTGTGCATCCCAATATAACCAGCCACAGCAGATAACACCGCACCAATCAAAAACCCAATGCCCACATTCAGGCCAAGCCGGCCCCAGAGCAATACAAAAATCACAGCACCAACAATGCCAATCGTAGTATATTGACGATTCAGATATGCGCTTGCGCCTTCTTGCACCGCGCCTGCAATTTCCTGCATTCTTTCATTGCCCGTACCAGCGCTCAAAATCTTTTGAATCAGCAGCATTCCATACACTAAGGCAAACACGCCACATCCCACCACAATCCAGGTCACGTCGATCATATATGCTCCTAAGGCTTGTTGATCCTAAATATTCGTTTACTTAGATATCTGGATTTCGGCCATGCATGCCGAAATATCTAAAGAGGACGTTTCTAATGCCAGATACAGGCTCAGATTGCAACTATGTTTTTTGCCTCTTGCTGTATATCTTGGTGATCATACGTTTCCAGCAGGCGGACCACTTTTTGATCTGCACGCGAAAGTGGCAAATGGTGCAGCGCACTCGCCTCTTTAAACCCTTCACCCGCCGCTTCCACATAAGCGCAATACACCTCCGCCGCCAATTTAAAATGACTATAGGTTTGCGTCACCTCCCCAACATAGCGCAGCATTTCCGGCGCATATGCCGTGCCTAGAAACACCATTTCTTCCTCCGCTTTAAATTGCGGAAACCCATATAGCCCGTGCAGAAATGCCGTCTTCCGTGGCGTGATGTAATACTCTCCCTTGTCATTATAAAACACCACAATACGCTGCTCGCGCACCGGCACCGCCCGCTTCTTCACCGGCGCAGGGTAAGCTTCCGGCGTGGCCTTCCCCTGGCATATCTCTGCCAGCGGACATTCCCCACAACGCGGCCCTTTCTTCGTACACACCAGCGCACCAATATCCATCATCGCCTGGTTATGGGTAAACGGGTCCGCCCGATCCAACAGCGCCTCCGCCTTCTCCCACAGCTCCTCCGCACGCGGTGTTTTTAACGCAAATACCCGCGCCAGCACCCGCCGCAGATTCGCCTCCATCACCGCCACCGGCTGGTGATACGCAAAGGCCAGAATCGCATGTGCCGTATTTTTCCCAATGCCCGGCAGCACCAATAGCGCCTCTGCATCCTGCGGCATCCGCGCCTTTTTACCACCCGCCTCTGCCACTAATCTCTGCGCCGTACGCTGCAGATTGACCGCTCGCGTGTAATAGCCAAGCCCTTCCCATGCCTTCAGCACCGCATCCTGATGCGCGGCCGCCACCGCTTCTAATGTTGGGAATCGCTGCAAAAATTGCCGGTAATACCGCTTCTCTACCGTCTCCACCTGCGTCTGCTGCAGCATAATCTCGCTGATATAAATCGCATACGCATCCTCGGTCTTCCGCCAGAGCAGTGCCTTTCGCCCCGCACGCTGATACCACGCTGCAATCCTCTCATGCAGCGCCGCTACTACTTGCTTCTCCGGCATTATGTGAAAAATCCTGTTAACACCTTGTGATAAATCTGCGTCAGCGCTTCAATATCAGCCACTGCCACCTGCTCATCTACCTGATGCGCCGTTGCATTAATCAGCCCACATTCCACCACCGGGCAGATATCCTTAATAAACCGCGCATCCGACGTCCCCCCTGTCGTGCTAAGCTCCGGCTTTTTCCCCGTCACCTCTTGCACCGCACCCGCCACCAGCGCGCTTAACGCACCCGGCTCGGTCAAAAACGCTTCCCCCGTCACCCGGTGTGACAGGGTATATTTGCCTTTCGCCACCGCCTCACACACGCCTTCCACCCAGGCGATGAGTGCCGCACTATCATGCGTATCATTAAAGCGTATATTAAAATCTGCCTGCGCCCGCGCAGGAATCACATTGCCCGCTGCATTGCCCACATCCACACTCGTCACCTCAAGATTCGATGGCGGAAAATGCGCCGTACCCGCATCCAGCTCATGATTCAGCAGCGTATTCAGCACCGACACCAATAGCGGAATTGGGTTCTCCGCCTGATCAGGATAGGCCACATGCCCCTGCTTGCCTTCCACCACCAGATGGAACGACACGCTCCCGCGCCGCCCAATCTTAATCATCTCACCGAGCGCAGTGGGGTTCGTCGGTTCGCCCACCACGCAGGCATCTGGCGTTTCGCCCTGCTCTTCCATCCATGGCAACATCTTGCGCGTACCGTTAATCGCCGGGCCTTCCTCATCCCCAGTGATGATCAGCCCAATCGAACCGTTTAGCGCACCTTCTTCCATAAACCGGCTCATCGCCGCCACCCAGGCCGCGATCGCCGGCTTCATATCCACCGCACCACGCCCTATCAACACACCCTCTTGAACCTCCGCAGCGAAAGGATCCACCGACCAATCTGCGTGATCGCCCTCCGGCACCACATCCACATGCCCGGCAAAACAGATAAACGGCGCACCATCTCCCACCCGCGCATAGAGATTCTCCACCGGCGCAGTGCCCGCCTCTTCAAACAGCAGACGTTCTAAACGCGCACCAAGCGGCGCCAGCGCCTCCTCCAACACGGTGAGCACACCCGCCTCTTCCGGCGTCACACTTTTACACCGTATCAACGCCTGCGATAACGCTATGGGATCTATTAAAGCCATGTTAACCTTTTGTTATTAAATTATTTTTTGCCACCTCAGCAGCTTCTTTGTCATCCCAGCCTTGATCTGGGATCCAGTATTAATTTAAAACCGCCCCTGGATTCCAGCGTACGCTGGAATGACCCACCTCACCATCCTCTTTTGTTAATCTGCTGTTAACCTTTCTATGCTATACTACTGGTGGGTAAAACACGCTGCAAGCGAATTGGTAGAGAATTAAGCGTAGGCACAATGACAGACGACGATAAAACAACAAATCCTGATCCCTCGGCCACCCCACCCGCCGAGGAAGCGCCCAATGTGGATCGGCGTCAAATGTTTCGCCCAGATGCATTGTGGAGCATGCTCAACAACGACCCTGAAGGCGGTGAAAAACTAGAACAACTGGTTCAAATGCTCGATGAAGTAGAGCGTGAGAGCACCACCGTTTCCCGCCGCAGCTTTATGGCCTCAACAGCCGCCGCAGTCTCTCAAGTCAACAAACTGCCTGGATTCCTAGGACGACTCCTAACCCCAAAACCTGAATATGAAACTCCCGATTTCGGCATTGGAGACCGACTCCCACTAGTCGGTTTTATAAAAAAAACACCAACCGTTGAAGAAGAGCAACTATGCGCCCGCTTAGCAAAAGCCATTATCGAAAAGCAATATATTGAATTCCTTTATGCACAACAACACAACATAACACCTAACCAAGCTCGGCAAGACGTATTCTTTCCATTAATAGAAATCTTTCTTTCCGGCAGGGAGCTAAGAACCACAGAAGAAATAAAAGCAGGAATAAAGGCACAGGGCCTTGATGGGGAACCCATGGTCAAAGCATGGACTATGGCGATGCACGAATCCTGGGAAGTAGATAGAATAGTAAGGGGGACCAGAAACCAGGGTGCTATCTACCTTACTCCACAGGATCACATACGTCCAATTTTAACAAAAATAGACCCGCTCTTTTTTGGCGGTAACAGAGCATTATTACCAAGAGACTGGAAAACGTCAGAATACTGGGCAAAACACCCAGAAGAATACTGGAGAAAACATGGAAGACAAAGCCCTCAACAAGAACCCGCAGAGGAGCAGCAAAAGCCCACTGAACAGCAACAACAAGAACAAGACACCTCCGAACATCCCACTAAGGAAGAAACATCCAATACCACCCAGCAAGATCCCCGTCCCGAACCCGCGGCAGAACCCGAGAAACCCTCTACCTACACCAACCCTAGCAAACCTATAAACAGCGAAACTCAGGATATCTTTAACACCATGAAACACGCCCATGATACCGGCGGCCCAAAGCACCAAACCTGGCGTGAAAAAGCCTTGCGCACACTCTTCGGCTCCCCTCCCCGCGATAGGTAACACTTTAATGACGCTCAAGCGCCACTAAGGCTGCGCTCCCCCTTGGTCGCTAGTCGTCGCTAACGCTCCTCCAATTCCATCCCCCACACCCTGTTTTCTGATTGCACCTTCCCCCATTTCCCGCTAGCATGCGGCGCATGCAGATACGTTATTACCTCATTATCGCAGCGCTCATCGCCCTTGTCATCGCGCCACTCACCACTCAGGCGAATGAAGAGATCATCGGCACACAGGCCCCCGAAATCATGCTAAAAGGCGTTGATGGCAAGCCCTATCGCTTAAGTCAATATCGCGGCAAAACCGTAGTGCTCGAATGGGTGAATTATCGCTGCCCCTTCGTCACCAAACGCTATTCACTCAACATCCAACAAAGCCTACAAAAGCGCTTTGTCCCCACCGGCGTGGTGTGGCTACAAATCGTCTCCTCCGCCCCAGGTAAAATGGGCTATATCACTGAGGAAGAAGGCCAAAAAGCCCTAAAAGATAATAAAGCCCATGTCACCGCTCTGCTGCGCGATGAAGATGGTGCGGTAGCTAAAGCGTATGGCGTACGCAAAACACCCGAAGCATTTGTCATCAGCCCCGAGGGTATCATCGCCTATAACGGCCCGATCTACACGCTGGAGGAGATTGTTGAAAATAACCGCGTTGTGGAAAGCATCCCGCACGAACACTTAAGAGACGCCATCAGCAGCGTACAAAAAGGTGAACCTGTTGAAATGCCGTATAAACGCGTGCTCCTCGGCTGCAACCTCAAACGCTAGCTTTATTCTCCCACTCGCACCACTGATGAATCGTACACTCCTCGCATTTCGGTGCGCGGGCGGTGCACACATAACGCCCATGCAAAATCAGCCAATGATGTGCATGGCGCATCATCTCCGCCGGCAACGCCTCTTCTAGTACTGTCGTCAACGGCGCTTCGGTCTTCTCCGGCGTCTTCGTCTGCACCAATCCCAGCCGGTTACTCACGCGAAACACATGCGTATCCACCGCAATCGTCGGCGCTCCAAACGCACAATTCATCACCACCGCAGCCGTCTTTTTCCCAACACCAGGCAACGCCTCTAGCGCCACCCGATCTTCCGGCACTTCTCCGCCATGCTGCGCCACCAATGCTTCACTTAACTTTATGATATTCTTTGCTTTATTGTTATATAACCCAATTGTTTTGATATATTCCTTTAACCCCGCCTCGCCCAACTTCAGCATCTTTTCTGGCGTATCTGCCACCGCGAATAACGCCGGCGTGGCCTTATTCACCCCCACATCCGTTGCCTGCGCGCTTAGCACCACCGCCACTAACAACGTATAGGTATTGGTGTATT
>JANQQO010000138.1 GCA_028289305.1 Rickettsiales bacterium
TAAAGCGCGCCTCGGATACCGTTCGCTCTATTCGCTCCGGGTATAACAGCATGGGTGAGGCGCTCGGCACGCCTCCTGCGCCGGGCAAAACACTTTATACCGACCTCAACCCATTAGAAGAAGTGGGCTTCAATGAAAAATCCGCCCTGCTTGAAGAAATCGACGCCTATCTGCGCAGCAAAAACTCTGCGGTCAAACAAGTCTCTGCCTCGCTTGCTGGCGAATGGCAAGCCGTGCAAGTCATCCGTGAAGATGGCAATATGCTCGGCGACATCCGCCCACTCGTCCGCCTCAATGTCAGCGTTGTCGTTGAAAAAGACGGGCGTATGGAGCGCGGTTCATATGGTATTGGCGGCCGCACCTCCTATAAAAATTACATCTCCAAAGAACGCTGGCAGGCCTGTGCCGATGAAGCCCTACGCCAAGCCATCGTCAACCTTGATTCCGTACCATCGCCCGCTGGTGAAATGCCTGTGGTTCTAGGCCCCGGCTGGCCTGGCATTTTGCTGCATGAAGCGGTGGGTCATGGTTTGGAAGGCGATTTTAACCGCAAGAAAACCTCCGCCTTTTCCGGCCTCATGGGTGAGCGCGTCGCCGCACCTGGCGTCACCGTGCTGGATGATGGCACGCTCACCGATCGCCGCGGCTCCCTCACTATCGATGATGAAGGCACACCCACCAGCGCTACCACGCTTATCGAAGACGGCATCCTCACAGGCTATATGCAAGATCGCATGAATGCCCGCCTCATGGGCATGCAGCCCACCGGCAATGGCCGCCGTGAAAGCTATGCTCACCAGCCCATGCCCCGCATGACCAACACCTACATGCTCTCCGGCGATAAAGAGCCAGAGGAAATCCTCCAGATGGTCGATAACGGCATTTACGCCACCAGCTTCGGCGGTGGCCAGGTTGATATCACCTCCGGCAAATTCGTCTTCTCCGCCTCTGAGGCCTATAAAATCGAAAATGGAAAAATCACCACGCCGGTCAAGGGCGCCACGCTCATCGGCAACGGGCCGGACGTCCTCACCAAAATCAAAGCCATCGGCAATGATATGGCGCTCGATGAAGGCATCGGCACTTGCGGCAAAGACGGGCAGGGCGTGCCTGTCGGTGTCGGCCAGCCAAGCATGCTGATCGAAGGCCTCACCGTTGGTGGCACGGAGGTCGCCTCATGATCCGTTTACTCATACTCACCCTTCTCTTAAGCCTCACACCTGCCCTCACTCAGGCGCAGGAAGCAGCGCCCGGTGGCTTCACTGTTGCGGATTTGGTACATGATTGTAAATTCTGCTCAGAGGATCAAAAATCCTCCGAGTGTATTTGGTGCAACGGCATCCTCACCGGCACCGCCACCACGCTCGGTATGGTGGATAACTGGAAAACCTTCTGCCCTCCGCAAGATTTGGATACGCATCGCGTGCGCAACATGTTCCGCCATTGGGCCAAGGATAACCCCGATCAAAAGACTGCCCCGGCGGTAGAGGGCGTCATCACCGCGATGAAAACCATCTATGCCTGCGGCAGAAAAAGACCGTAAAACCCATCATGCCCCTAAAAATAGCGTTTCAGATGGAGCCTCTTTCGGAGGTGAACCCGCTTAAGAATAATACCCTGACATTGATGGAAACCGCGCACGCCCGCGGCCACACGCTCTATCAATTCCACCCCAGTGAGCTCAGTCTGCATCATGATGCAGTCACCGCCCGCACCCGTCAGGTCACGCTCACTCCAGAGCAAGACCCGTTCTACCAGCTCGGCGCTGACACCGTGCTCAACCTCACCGAGTTTGATGTCATCCTCATCCGCAACGATCCTCCGTTTAATATGGAGTACATCACCGCGCTTTATGCGCTGGAATATGTTGCGCCTCACACCTTGGTGATCAATGACCCAAGCGCCATCCTCCACGCGCCGGAGAAAATCTTCCCCTTTGCTTTTAGTAATTTCGCCCCGCCCACCTGCATCACCGCTGATATAGAAGCGCTCGAAACCTTTCGCCACGAACATGGCGAAGTTATCTTAAAGCCTCTCTATCTCTTCGGTGGGGAAGGGGTGCATCACTTCACGGCTGATAATCCCTATTTCCGAAAAAAAGCCCAGTCGCTCATTCAAAAACACCAGGCACCCGTTGTCATCCAGCGGTTTATTCCCGAGGTGCGTAAGGGCGATAAGCGCATCCTGCTCATCGATGGCGAGGTCATCGGCGCCTTCCTCCGCGTGCCGCAAGAAGGCAGCATCCGCGCGAACCTTATGGCCGGTGGCACCGCCCACACTGCCCCGCTCACCACGCATGAGCAAACCATCTGCGATGCACTCTCTCCCATATTAAAAGAAAAAAATCTGCTGATCTGCGGCATCGATATCATCGGCGGCTACCTTACCGAAATCAACGTCACCTCGCCCATTGGCTTCCGCGAAATCACCACTCTCACCGGCATCGACACCACCTCCCCCTTCTGGGAACTGGTGGAAAAGCGGGTGGGGTAAAATAAGACACAAAAAAAGCCCGCCACCCCCAAAGGGGATGACGGGCCGTACGCAAAACCGCCACGGCGGCTTTATTCTTCTTCTGTCGATTCTTCTTCAGGCTTGACTGTCACTTCTTCGAAAACGAAGGAGCTATCGCCGCCGATTTCAACAAGCACGAACTCTCTTGCCATATGCCCATCTTCTTGGGTCGTGACGACACATTCCTTGCCCAAAGCATTCACGGAATCAAGCGCATCATCATCAATCCCGGCATGTTCAGCCTTCAACTTTTTGAGAAGCTCTTTTGCTTTCTCTGTTGTGGTTATGCCGAGAAAATGCCTGCTGCCAGCAAGCGATTTAAACCTTACGGCAACAACGTCGTACCTTCCTTTCAATGCCTCGGGTACCTCGAACCGTTTCGTTGAGAGGTTTCCGAAGGAAATGTTCTCAACATAACATCGTACCATTCTTGGGCGGTCCGACATGCTTCACCTTACCTTTCAAGTAAGACCTAGCCCCACACGGGGCAAAAATACCAGAAAAAACAATATACTAATATGTCAAACAATAGCTAACACACCGCTATTGTATTGTTTTCTTTATACGTAATACGCAAAAATACACTCTATTTATAGTATAAAAAACACTATAAGTCAATAAGAAAATAGAATTTTTGGGTTTTGTGTTATCCCCGCGAAGGCGGGGATCTCTCCCTCCACAACCCTAAACTACGCAAAAGAGATTCCTGCCTACGCAGGAATGACATATCCCCTATTTCCCACCTAAATATCCCATAGCGGCTCATAGCACTCCCGTGCCGCGGCCAGTGCCGCCAGCCGGCCAATCAGGCCCAATACCGGGCAGCGCGCATTCGGCTCTGCGCCATCCCCAGTCTCCGTATCATCCTCACAGGCATGCGCAAAGGTCATCCCCGGCGCATTCAAATTCCCATACGCATCCCGATGCTCATTCACGCGGTAAGTACACCCCACCATCTGCCCGGCAATCAGATAGAGCAGGGGCTCTGCCACCTTCCCCTCCACCATATCCACCGTCGGCACGCCCTCTTGAATAATCACCCGCGTATTCTGCGTTCCCTCTTTAATCGTCTGCATCTTCTTGCGCGTTTTTTTATTCATCTCAAACACTTCTTCTGCCGCATGCACCGCCATAATCCCCATGCCATAGGTCCCACTATCCGCCTTGATGAACACATAGGGCTTTTCGGTAATGCCATATTGCGCATATTTCTGCTCCAATTGTCGCAGCACCTTTTCCACTCCCAGCGCTACGCATTCAATTCCTGTCTGCTCTTTGAAGTTCACATTGCCACAATGGTGAAACATCGTGCTAATCAGCCACGGGTCAATATCGTAAGGCTGGCAAAACTGCCGCGCCAGCTCCGAATATGTATCAAAATGCGTGGTTTTACGCCGCTGATACCACCCCAGCCCCACCGGTGGAATCACCGGCTGCGCCGCCTCACGCAATATCTCTGGCGCGCCGGAGGTCAAATCATTATTCACAATCACCATATCCGGCGTAAACCCCTCCACCAGAACCGTATCACCATCGCGCGTAAGCGCCTGAATCTCCAGCTGCTTTCCTGAATGCGTTTCTAGCGTTGCTTGCTTCTCCTCCATCTGCAGCCCACCTAGCCGCACCTCCACTCCTGCCTGTTCCAAAATCCCTTTCAGCGCGTATACATTCTCCAAATAATACGCATTGCGCGTATGGTTCTCCGGCACCAGCACCACGCGCTTCACCTCTTCGTGCACCGCTGAAAAATACGCACGCGCCTTTTCTGCTGCGCGCGTTGCCGCTTCTGGCGAGAGTAAATTAAACCCGGCCGGGAATAAATTCGTATCTACCGGCGCAATCTTATGCCCCGAATGCCGTACATCGAGCGAGCAATAAAATAAGGGCGGTGTTTTGGCATAGGCCTCGTCAAACCATGCATCAATCGCCTCTCCGTGCTCTTCCACCAACGCCTTCAATCGAGGGTGGATTTTCTGCGTGGCGT
>JANQQO010000160.1 GCA_028289305.1 Rickettsiales bacterium
GTGGAACCTTTGCCATTGGTGCCGGCGATGTGCACCACGGGTGGGAGGCGCTTTTCGGGGTGATTGAGACGCGCTAAAAACGCGCGGACACGCTCAAGCTGCAGGTCTATCGGTTTGTGGCCTAATGGAACGGGCCAAGGAGGCGTGATCATTAGGCGGAATGCGGTTGTTTTTTACGCTGGTGATTATTGCTGGCGATATCGTCTAATTCGATGCGCTCGCGGCGGTCCGCCTCTTTTTTGGCTTGCTCTTCTTTGATATCGCGCAGGATTTCATATTTTTTGACCTCAGCGAAGATATCGGCAATGCGATCGTTCAATATAGCGATTTCTTGCGCGTGGAGGGCTTGCGAACGAGCGATGGCTTTTTGCTGTGCATGGGTGCGCTGTAGGTAGCTGGCGAAGATAGCGCCTGCATCTGGATCTTTAGAGGCGGCATTGCGCTCGGCGATGATTTCTGCGGCGAGCTGCTCTTGATGCGCCTGTAGCTCTGCGGCACGGGTTTCTAGCACCACCATTTCACGACGCAGCGTATCAAGCTCGCGTTTGTGGAGTTTTATGAGAGTGTTTAGATTTTTGCTCATCTATGCGCTGGGGTTTTCTTCAGGCTTGCGGTTTAGAATGCCGGTAAGGCGTTCATAGCCTTCAGCTAAGGTGGTGTTTTCATTCGCTTCTTGGTTTAAGAATTCTTCCAACGCATCGTGGTAGAAGATCGATTGGTCGATAGTGGGGTCAGACCCCCTGCGATAAGCGCCGAGGCGAATCATCTCGGCCATGTCTTCATAGGTGGCCAGCAGGCGGCGTGCTTGCTCCACCACCTGATTTTCTGCCTCGGTATTGCAATGTGGCATCGTACGCGAGACGCTACGGAGGATGTTGATAGCAGGATAGCGGCCGCGTTCGGCAATACTGCGATCGAGTACGATATGGCCATCGAGGATACCGCGCACAGCGTCGGAGATGGGTTCGTTGTGATCGTCACCTTCAACGAGTACGCTAAACAGGCCGGTGATACTCCCCTGCCCCTCTGTGCCGGGGCCGGCGCGCTCTAAGAGTTTGGGGAGCTCAACAAAAACGGTGGGGGTATAGCCCTTACTGGTGGGTGGCTCGCCCGCGGAAAGGCCGATTTCCCGCTGCGCCATGGCGAAGCGGGTGACGCTATCCATCAGGCAGAGGACGTCTTTGCCTTGATCGCGGAAATATTCGGCAACAGCCATGGTGAGATAGGCGGCTTGCTTGCGCATGAGGGCAGATTCATCAGAGGTGGCGACGATAATGACGGCTTGTTTCAACCCTTCATTGCCGAGATATTTATGGATGAATTCGTGCACTTCGCGGCCGCGCTCACCAATGAGGCCGATGACTTTAACCTCGGCTTTTGAAAAGCGGGTGAGCATGGAGACGAGCATGGATTTACCCACGCCGGAGCCAGAGAATACGCCCATGCGCTGGCCTTTGCAGCAGGTGAGGAAGGTATTGATGGCGCGCACGCCGAGATCGATTTTGCCACCGACGGGGGTGCGGCGATGGGCCGGTGGCGGGCTTGCTTTTAAGAGATAAGGGTCGGTGCCGGAGATAAGTGGGCCGGCATCATCAACGGGTTCAGCAAAGGCGTTGAGCACCCTGCCCTGCCAGGAAGCGTGCGGGAAGACGCTGAGCTGGGCGCTTTCTACATAGACGCGGCAGCCAGCGCCAATGCCTTCCATGGCTTTATAGGGGATGAGCATGGTGGTTTTTTCGCGCATACCCACTACTTCTGCGGGTATTTTGGCGTTTTCTCGGGAGAGAATATAGCAGCGAGAGCCGATGGAAACGGTGTTTTCTAGGCCAGAACACTCGACTAATAGGCCCTGAACGGCGGTAACACGGCCATAAACCTCAACCCTGGGTAGATTTTCTACGGCCGCAATCGCGCTTTCATTTACGTGGTCTTGCATGCCCTGATGGCCTCACTAACATGCTTAATTATAGACATAATTCCCTATTCTGGCGGTGATTTTTATGGGGTGTGCTCTCACGTATTTTTTGCATTTTATATAAATTCGTACAAAACAGTAGCCAATTCGTTAATAAAGTGTTAATATTTATTAATGGTTGTTAACTATTTCGGCCATGTGTGAATTGGGAAATTAACGAAATTGTACCTGATACAGCACTAAGTGCAACGATAAACGGGGGTAAATATGCGCGTTTTATTAGTTGAAGACGATCCATCAACGGCAAAGTCTATTGAGCTGGCGCTCGCTACAGAAGGTATTGTGTGCGACACCTCGCCTTTAGGGGAAGAGGGTTTAGAAATCGGCCAGCTATATGATTACGACATTATTATTTTGGACATGATGCTGCCTGATATTGACGGGTTTGAAGTGCTGCGTCGTTTTCGTTCTAGTAAAATTAAGACACCAATCCTGATTCTTTCTGGGCTGAGTGGGTCGGATAGTAAGATTAAAGGCCTTGGCGTGGGCGCGGATGATTACGTGACTAAGCCGTTTAATAAAGGCGAGCTGGTAGCGCGGATTCAGGCGATTGTACGCCGTTCTAAGGGCCATTCTGAGTCGGTGATTAAGACCGGTAAGATTGTGGTGAATTTGGATGAGCGCTCAGTGCATATTGATGGTGAGGCGCTGCATCTGACCAGTAAGGAATATGGTATTTTGGAGCTGCTTTCGCTCCGGAAAGGTACGCCGATTACCAAGGAGATGTTCCTGAATCATTTATATGGTGGCATCGATGAGCCAGAACTCAAGATTATTGATGTATTCGTGTGCAAACTGCGGAAGAAATTGATGGATGCCGCAGGGGGCGAAAACTACATCGAAACGCTATGGGGGCGCGGGTATATTATGCGGGATCCTGAAGATCAGACCCCGTTACCGGATTTTGAAGAGGATGAGCTTGATTTAGTAGATGCTTAAAGGCATTTACGGGTCGGCGGGCACTATTCTAAGTAGTATATATACGTTTTTACTCGCTTTTTGAGCGGGGTTTTGTATGGTTGGGCGGTGAAAACAGCATGAGGGAATGCTATGGCACGGAAACGACTCTATATCCTGCGTCACGCTAAAGCAGGACAAACCAATAAAAAGATTTCTGAAGATAAAAAACGGCCATTGAGCCCGCGCGGCATTGAGGCCTGCCCGTATATTGGGCAATATTTGGCGAAGGCCGCACCGCATATGGATTTGGTGCTGTGCTCCACGGCGACGCGTACGGTGGAGACGGCCAAGCTGGTGCTAGCGCAACGCAAGGGCGATGTGCCGGTGGAGTATTTATCGCAGCTTTATCTGGCGGATGCGGCGGAGATATTGGCGGAGATTAATGTGGTGGATGATGGTATATCGCAGCTATTAGTGGTGGGGCATAACCCCGGATTGCAGCAGCTCTGCATTGCGCTGGCGGGCAAAGAGCGGCGCAGTGTGGCGCCGGAAATCAGAACTTACTTCCCGCCCGGGTCGCTGGCCTGCTTTGAGCTGGAATGTGAGAGTTGGGACCAGCTTGATCGGGGCCAAGCGCGGCTCGTTGATTATACCACGCCCAAAGAGCTTGAGCTGAAAGAAGCGAGCTAGGCATCACTTAAGCATTTCTGCTTGCTGCACATTTCTATTTATTAGTTTTCCTGAGATGACGAGGTTCAAAAAAGGCAAAAGCCGCCGAGGAAATCCCCGGCGGCTTTGTGCGTTTTTGCGGTCAGTCGTGCCAACCATCTTCAAATGTAAAGGATCCTTTGAGGGTCGGAATGAGGAGGGCCAAAATAAATAAAAGAATAGGGCCAACCCATCCAAAATTCTGAGCACATATGAACAAGGCTACAAAAAATACTCCTGTCACTCGTGTTGCCACAAGTGCTTTGTGGCCACTCGGTTTGAATTGTTTGCTCTTGTTAGTATAGAACCACAAGGCAATTGACCACGCGACCAGGCCTGAGCATGCAAAGCCATATAGAAGCGTTGCTCTTTCCTGAAAATAGCAGCCAAGCAAGCCAGCAAGTACGCACACAACGAGACTGATCCAAAACTTCATCGATACATCTCCTTCGAGATTTAATCGTGGGGATGTCCCACGATACGCATATTTTTGTGCGGGTGGTGTCACAGCGACATCATCCAAAAGCGCACATTGATTCGCACTAGTTAATACAATATATTATAGTGCAATATGGGCGTTAAGTCAAATAACTTACTGAAAAATAGTTATTCTCTTGTAATATAGCTATATTTTAGTGTTGTTTTAAGGCGCCCCTCCCCTCCTGCTTGCGGGAGGGGCAAGGAATCTGAGCGCTCCGAAGCCTTAAAGCGAAGGAGGGCCAGATTCCTGGGGAGGGTGTTATTATTAAGGTAGAAAAAGACACCCCCTCCAGATTTCCTAGGCTCACCTCACGGTTCACCAAGAAAATCTTGCCTCCCCCGCTGGGCAGGGGAGGAGGTTCTTATAGTTTCTCCAGCACCGTTTTGGCCAAAGGAATGGTGATGTGGCGCTGTGCGGCGAGGGATTCGTGATCGAGCGCGTCGATGAGGCTGTGTATGGCGTCAAAAGAGCGCTCCATGCGTTTTGTGAGGAAGGCAAGCACGTCACCAGAGAGATGGAGCTGGCGATCAGCCGCGGCTTTGATGAGCACGGCTTTGAGCAGTGTGTCATCCGGAGCTTCTAGCGCTATCGCTGGGGTGCTTTTTAGGCGCGAAGCGAGATCTGGCAGGGTGATGGGGAGGTTTTGCGGCGCGGTAGTGGTGAGCAACAGCAAATGTATCCCCTGCTCTTTCGTGGTGTTATAGCAATGTAGCAGGGCTTCTTGCGCTTCGGGCAGATATTGCTCGCACGCATCGATAATGCAGGGCGTGTAGGGCGGCGCTTCAGCGGGTGTGGTGAAGACAGCCTGAGGCGCGTGCTGCCAGCAATGGGCGAGATGGGTTTTACCGCTGCCTGTGGGGCCATGGAGAATGAGGCAATGGGCCGGCCAATCTGGCCAGGCGGTGATCATAGCATGGGCGGCTTCATTGGAGGGGGAGATGATAAAATCCTCCGGGTGATACGCCGTTTGAGTATGGAAGGTGATGGGGAGTTGTTTAGGCTGGTTCATTGGTTTTGCTACTGGATTCCAGCTTCTCGCCGCGCTAGCGCTGGCGCAGCGGGTCGCTGGAATGACATTTATGTCTTTTTGCGTGCAGGTTTTTTGCCCATATAGAGCTTGCTCTTTTTATATTCGCTGGTGAAGAAGCGGACTAATACGCCGATTACAGCGGCAACAGGGATGGCGATGAGCACGCCAGTGAAGCCGAATAGCGCACCGCCGGCGAGCATGGCAAAGATCATCCACACCGGGTGGAGGCCGACCTTGTTGCCGACGATGTTGGGGGTGACGAAATTGCCCTCAATCACCTGCCCAATCATGAATATGCCCAAGACTAGGGCGACGTGGAAGATATCTCCAAATTGGAAGAAGGCGACGCCAACACCGAGCGCCATGCCAAACAACATGCCGACATAGGGAATGAAGGAGAGGATGCCGGTGCCGAGGCCGATGAACAGACCAAAATCGAGCCCCACGAGAAGGAGGCCGATGGCATAGAAGATGCCGAGTAGCACGCAGACGCTGAGCTGGCCGCGGATATAGGCGGATAGGGTGCGATCGATCTGGGTGAGCTGCTCGCGGATGATTGGGGCATAAGGGCGTGGCAGGAGGTTGTCGATGTGTTTTTTAAAATCATCCCAATCGCGCAACAGATAGAAAGCCACAACGGGGCTGACGAAGATAAGGGCGAGGATGTTGATGACAGCGACACCCGATTGCCAGAGCTCTTCTAGTATTTTTCCTGTGAAGCGAAGTATGTAGCCAGAAATATCGGCAACGGTTTTTTCAAGATTCGTAATGACGTTACCATTAAGCCCATCAAGCAGAGCGGTTACTTGTGGGCCGAATTTTTCGTTCAGGTTTTTGGCGTATTCAGGGACGCGGCTTAAAAGCGCGATGAATTGTTCGAGTAATAAGGGGAAGAGGAAGGCGGCAACGAGCAATAGCGATACCGAAAAGGTGGTGACGATAAAAAAGGAGCCAAGTGTGCGTGAAACTTTACGTTCCTCGAGTGCATCGACCACGGGATCGAGGAAATAGGCGACTAAAATGCCGACGACGAAGGGAAGCAGAATGCTGCTGATGTGACCAATGAGTAGGCCTACAAGAATGAGGGCAGCACCCCAGAGTATGGTTTTTTGGAATACGGTCATAATTTATCCTCGTGCAACCATCCAGATGACTTCGCCATCGCGGCTAAGCTGGAAACCGCGCGTGTGTAAGAAATAAGCGAAGGTGGCAAAATCGCCTTTATAATAAATATCGAGTGCAACTTTGGAGACAGAGAGCTCTTTGATTTCATAGGAATCGACTAGTTCGAATTCTTCGATTCTTTGTTTGAGCTCGAGCCATTCATTGATGCCGCTGATGGGGGTCATGACGGTGATATGCCGTGCGGGCTGTGTACGATTTTTTTCTACTGCTTGGCGGATATCTTTGCGCCACTCGCCTTCAAGGCGGTTGATGACTTTGCGCACGACAGAGGCATAAAATTCCGAAACGGGCTGGCTCTTTTCGCCTTTAAAAATGCCTTTTTTGCGATCAATCTCGATGCCGTGATCGATGGAGCGCATGACCACCTCTAGGGTAGGTTCTTCGGTGATGCCATCTAGGCGGTAGGTGCCCTCCAAGATCAAGGTTGACTCCGCGCTATATTTTTTAGCCAGACGATCCAGCGCGCTATATTCATGGCTATACGCATCTTCAACAGAGACCATTTGGATGTCTTCTAAATCGCCGATGGGGAGGATGAGGGGAACAATTTTGCTTTCTAGCGCCAAGGCATCCCAGGCGTTACGCCACGGGTTAGACGCCTCCCACAGCACCACCTTTTCTTCCTGCTGGAGGATGGGTAGCACCAATAGCGGCGGGCTTTTATCGAGGATGACATCAAGTTTATCCTGACGCAGCACAGATTTAATCGCGCTGGGATTAAAGGAAATGCTGAAATTAGCTTGGTAGGTGTTGCGGGTGATTTGCTCTTGCGTGACTTCAAAGCTCTGCACCAGGGTGGAGATAGTGTCTGGATCGAGCTCTTCGAGCTGTTCTTTCGTATCTGGCTGGAGGATGATGTGCATGAGCTGCTCAAACGCGGCAAGCTCTGCTGCTTTAATCGCTTCTTTGCGCGCGGTGGAGGCATCAGCCGCGGTTTTGGTGATGTGGATGTTATCGATCGTAAAAGCTTCTTCTGCGGCTAAGGGTGTGGCCGTGCAGCAAAGGAGGATAACACTATATAGGAGTGCGCGTAGCATTAGGGAGTGGCCTCTTCTTCGGGTTGTTCTGGTGTGTCTTCGAGCTCAGCAGGAATTTCTGCACCCCCTTCTTCTTCTCCTTTTTTGATGAAGCTGGTGATTGCGGTGACGAGTTCAGAGGCGATAGGGAGATTGGGGTTGGTGAGCGAGGCGAGCTGTTGCTGCCTATCGAGCGGTACTTTTTTGAAAACATGGTTCATACCACGGATAGTAACACGGCGCGCAGCAAGTTTTGCTACAGAAAGTGTGGAGGCATCTTGTTCAGTGACTTGTGTATCTGTGGTGCCATGGATAATAAGCGCTTCTACAGGGAGTTTTGCGATTTCATGCGCAGGGTTATATTGGAACCAGGAAATGAGATAGGGCTGCACGCTGAGGCGGAATAATGCATTTAAATTTTCCGGCACTTCGGCGACAAATTCGCCACGCTTTAATAGGTTTAAGATGCGGAAGGCTTCGCGCTGTTCTTCTGGCGGGAGTTCTTTGCGTATTTGGGCGGCAAGAAGCTCATGCGCAGGGCGGCCGAGGCCGGCGATAGAGATGAAGCCCTCTACTTGCGCTTGCTGTGCGGCGATCATGCCTATAAGCGAGCCCTCGCTATGGCCGATAACGATGTGCTTACTGAAGCGTTCTTCATGCGAGAGGAGCTTGAGCCATAAGACGGCGTCTTGGATGAATTGCTCGAAGCGGAGGTTCTGTTCGCCTGGGTTGGCGTCAATACTTTCACCGACGCCGCGTTTGTCATAACGCAAAGAGGCGATGCCACGCGCGGCAAGTGCCTCGGCGAGGAGTTTAAGGCTGTTATTTTTGCCTGGTGCGCCGATAGTGTTGCCATCCCGATCTGTGGGGCCGGAGCCGGCGATGATGAGCGCTACAGGGAATGGGGCCTCGGTATTTTCAGGGATTTCTAGCGTACCAAAGAGCTGACCAGAGGGGGTGGTAAGCGTGATATCATGGCTTGCAGCATGCGCAAAAAGCGGTGCATAGGCGGAGATAAGGAGCAATAAGACGCAACAGCGGGAGATGATATGGCGGATAAAAGATGTTTTCATTGGTGGCGTTTTTCTCTATAGAAACACCGTTATAAAAACTTTACGCCGCGCTTTCTATAGAAAACTTTGATCATGAATGCTTCCAATACATACGAATCAGCCGGAGTGCATATTGGTGCAGGTAATGCGTTGGTAGAGCGCATTAAGCCGCTGGCCAAGGCGACGCAACGACTCGGGGCTGAAGGCGGGCTCGGCGGGTTTGGCGGGGTGTTTGATCTCACACAGCTTAAGTATACCCATCCTGTCTTGGTTTCAGGCGCTGATGGAGTGGGCACCAAGCTGAAGCTAGCGCAAACCATGGGCGTACACGATACGATTGGGATTGATTTGGTGGCGATGTGCGTGAATGACATCTTAGCGCAAGGGGCAGAGCCGTTATTTTTCTTAGATTATTTTGCGACAAGCGCGCTGGATGTGGATCAGGCGGAGCAGGTGGTGAAAGGTATTGCTGCAGGGTGTGAGGCAGCAGGCTGCGCGTTGATTGGTGGGGAGACAGCAGAGATGCCGGGGATGTATCAGAAGGGTGAGTATGATGTGGCCGGATTTGCGGTGGGGATTGCAGAAAAAGACCGGTTGTTACCACGGGAAGATGTGGCGGAAGGCGATGTGGTGATTGGATTGCGTTCGAGTGGTGTGCATTCGAATGGGTTTTCCCTGGTGCGAAAAGTGGCGGAAGAAGCAGGCTGTGATTATGCAGAGGCAGCACCGTTTGCCGATGGAGGCGCATCGCTGGGGGCTCAGCTATTAACGCCGACGCGCATTTATGGTGCGGACTGTCTGCCATTGATTGCAGCGGGGCGTGTGAAGGCGCTGGCGCATATTACTGGCGGAGGGATTACGGAGAATGTGCCGCGGGTGCTGCCGGAACACGTGGCGGCAGAGGTGGATTTGAGCGCGTGGGAGGCTAATCCTGTATTTGCGTGGCTGAAAGAGGCGGGGAATATTGCAGCAGAGGAGATGCTCAGGGTATTTAACTGCGGCATTGGTATGGTGCTGGTGGTAGACGCCGCACAGCAAGAAGCGGTGGAGCAAGATTTGGCAGCGCGGGGCGTGGAGCACGCCGTGATTGGCCAGGTGATCCCGCGAGATGATCAGGCGGTGGTGTATAAAAATAGCGAGGCGTTTTTATGCAAAAGTTAAAGGTGGCGGTGCTGATTTCTGGAGAGGGCACGAATCTACAGGCGCTGATCGATACGTGTTTTAATCCGAATTTTCCGGCAGAGATCGTGGCGGTGATTTCGAATAATGCGAGTGCGTTTGGGCTGAAGCGCGCGCAGCAATTTGCCATACCGCAACATATTTTAGATCACAAGGATTATGACAGCAGGGAGGCGTTTGATGCGGCGCTGCATGAGCTGATTGTAAGCACCGGTGCGCAGTTTATTTGCTTGGCGGGATATATGCGCCTGCTGAGTAAGGAATTTGTCGATAAATGGCCGCTGAAAATTATTAACATCCACCCTTCCCTATTGCCGGCGTTTAAAGGAATTGATGCGCATGAGCAGGTGTTAAAGGCTGGGGTGCGTTTTACAGGGTGTACGGTACATTTTGTGATACCTGAGATGGATGCCGGGCCGATTATCTTGCAGGCAGCAGTGCCGGTTTACCCGGGCGATACGCCGGGAAGCTTGAAAAAGCGGGTGCAGTTAGTGGAGCATGAATGTTACCCCATTGCGCTACATTTAATTGCAGAGAATAAAGTGCGGGTGGAGGATGGAATTGTGGCGATTGACGGGTTTGTGGAGCCGGATGGCGCGATCATTAATCCCGCGAATGATCTGACGGCGAAGGATATCGATCGCTTGCATCATGTGCACTAATCACCACGCCGTAGGCAATAAAAAACCCCCTGCCGCGTAAAAACGCACATAAAGTCAAGCAATAATATGTGTATTTTATTGTTGTTTCATAGGGGCTAAAGGTTTTTTGTGTCGCTGTCATTCCTGCGCAGGCAGGAATCTCTCTCGATATTTGCTGTGTTGATAAAGAGATCCCCGTCTACACGGGGATGACGATACCTGGGGGTATAGTGGAGAACTATCCGACGATTTCGATTTCGCTGAAGAAGAAGGCGATTTCGTTTTTGGCGTTTTCTAGGCTATCGGAGCCGTGGACCGCGTTTTCGCCGATGCTATCAGCAAAATCTTTGCGGATGGTGCCTTCGTCGGCTTCTTCTGGGTTGGTAGCCCCCATGATTTCACGATTTT
>JANQQO010000166.1 GCA_028289305.1 Rickettsiales bacterium
ATTCACTTCCGCCAAAGGAATAGGTAATCCGTCAGTACCAAAAATAGGTGATACCATTTTCCCTCTCCCTATAACCTATGCTTCAATATCCACCCGTACGCTTTCACCAGAAGCGGTCACTTGTACCGTTTCCAAGGAGCCGCTCTCCGCCGTTGTAGGGCGTTCTACGCGCTCTGGCTCAGCTGCAGTGTCTAATTCAAACACATTAATATCCGCAGCCGCAATATCTTGCGCCTCCACAGATATCTCATCTAATGCATCACTCGTGTCTTCGGAAATACGTGGTGCCGCTGGTGCATCCAGCTCTATTTCTATTGCAGCACCTTCTTCAAGCGCTACTTCACCTTCTTCCGACAGCCTAATTTCCACCGCTGCGTCTTCTTGCAGACGTTCCAGGGTGAGTTCCTCCTCTTCGCGGCGCGTTTCGTTGAAATCTTCAACCGGCCGTTCCGTTTCAGAAACTTGCTGTGTTGTATTGAGATCTTCCACCAGGTTACGTTCTGATGGTGCTTGATTGCTGGTAGGAATAGTCACGCTTTGTGGTGGTACTACCCCGTTCTGTGGTGAAACTTCGTTAACCATAATCCCCTCCTTGGTTAACCATTACAAAGTTGTCAGCATTTCCCAGTCTAACAACAAAAGGTTAACAAAAGGTTAACAAAACCATATTTTTTTAAAAAAGATAACAGGGTAGGGGGTAAAACGAGAATAGTCTGCTGATATATAGGAATTATCTATTTCTCTGCGTATGCCGCCGCTGCAGAATCACCGCATTCTTATAAATAATATACTCTTCTCGCCTATTCGCTCGCACGGGCGCTTGCTTATCCAGCACAATATACACCGAAATCCCGCCCACACGGCGCGATTCACCGGGTGCGAGCGTCACCAAATCCGCCTCGCCAATATGCTCAATAGTCACCTCGCGCGGCACATCATCCAGATTGGTAATACGCACCGCTTCCGCTGCAGAAGCATACCCCAGCAGCGTGATCCCGACCATTATGCTGAAAAATATTCGTATCATGCGGCTAGTATGTGCATTTTTGTTCTTTCCATAAAGCGCTTTCTTTCACCAAGCAAAAACGCGGGTAAATCGAAGAAAAAAGCAGATTATATGCCAAAATACGCCCACCCTTCTTCGGCGCAAGAAACCACGCCTTACACCCGTAGCAAGAAAAAAATCGGCAAATACGACGAAAAATCCCCTTGTCACCCTTAGGCAACAGGAGTAACGTCAACTCAGGAAGGGAATTATGGACTAGCCAGCCGCCAGGTAGGTGGCAGCGGGTTAAAGGGCTTCACCAAGCTCTTCATACTCGAACCAGGAAGGGAGGATTGTGATGAGAGGTAGTGTTCTCGAGCAATTCGAAGCAGATACGCCATTAACGGAGGAATTGGGTTATGCCCGTGAGTGGGATGATGTCATCCCTGATCGTGTCATCAACCGCATTCTACATGGGGAGCACCCTGTGCGTGTTTTCCGTGAATATCGCCGCATGACGCCGCGTCAGCTGGCAGAAAAAGCCGGCACCAATCGCCTCTATATCATGCAAATTGAAAGTGGCAAGCTCGCTGCTACGCCGCATATACTGCGTCGCCTGGCTAAGGCCTTGCGTGTCAGCCTCCACGAAATCGCCTAACTAGACTACCCACGCCTGTCTTATTTATCTGCTGCACGCAGCACCGCGTCGCATGCCGCTGGTAATGGCGGCGGCACATAAGGTTTTGCTGGTTGCTGCGCGATTTCCTTCGCTTCTTCAGAAAACCACCACTCTAGTGAGTCATCACACCCATTGCGCTTGGCGATCGGCGCTTGCGGTTCACATCCCGCATCTCCAACAGGGCATTTCAACCGCACGTGAAAATGCCGATCATGCCCCCACCATGGCCGAATCTTATACAGCCACCATTGCTCCGGTACCGTGGTGCATAGTTCTTTCTTCACTGCTGGGTGCACAAAAATCCGGTCTACCCCACTATCCGATGCCGCCAAGCCTAACACATCCGTGTTTTTCTTATTCCAGCGCGCCGCATCTACTGCTTCTGTTTCCTTATCCACCACCGAAAAAGCGCTTATCGCAGCACCTGTGCCGATCACTTCACCAGGCTTTCCCCGGCGATACCACACATCTACATCCAACCCGTTCTGATGGCTTCGATGGTTACTAGTGGGGGCAGGGTGCCCACCACGTGGTGCGGAAAGGTCGCTAATCAACAACTCCCCGAGCTTATGCTCCTTTGCCGTAACCCCAAGTTTTGTCACAAAATCAACCAGCGCAGGGTGGCCAAAAAACCGTCCCCGCTTCCGCCGCATATGACGATATCCCTCTCCTGCTTCTGGCAATCTCACCGCCCCATCCACACAGCCAGCGCTATATGAACCATAACTTTGTGCTAGGTTTTCCGTAGGCGCCTGCAGCATATGCCATTTCGGCGCGGCTATTGCAGTGCCCGAAACAACAACACTAAAGGAAAAGATGCTTGTTAGGAAAAAACAGAATCGGCGCATCTATCTGTTTTAAGCCGCCTTCACTGTTTCAAGAAATTTTTGCACTTCTTGATTCAGGCTTTGCGAGTGCTCGCTCAGCTGTTGGCAGGCAGCCAGCATATCATTTGCCACACTCCCCGTTGATTGTGACGTATCGGAGACGTGCGATGCACTGTCTGATACGGTCTTAGTGTGCGATGCTGCCTCCTGAATATTACGGGCAATCTCTCGTGTAGAAGAATCCTGCGCTTCAATAGCCTTAGAGATGCTACCAGAAATTTCATTCATCTCAGAAATCGTCTGGCTGATCTCCTTAATAGACTTCACCGTTGCCACGGTTTCCCCTTGAATACCCGTAATCAACGAAGAAATCTCCTCCGTAGCACTCGCCGTCTGTTCTGCCAGATTTTTTACCTCCGTGGCCACTACTGCAAAGCCTTTTCCAGCTTCGCCAGCACGTGCAGCCTCAATCGTAGCATTCAACGCCAACAGATTAATCTGTTCTGCAATGTCATTAATCAAGCCAATCACCGTGCCAATCTTTTCTGCTCCTTCAGAAAGCCCGCCAATCGTCTTATTCGCTTCCGATGCCTTGTTCACCGCTTCTTGTGCAATATTACTAGAACGGCTTACCTGATGATGAATTTCCTGAATCGAGTTGGCCAGCTCCTCCGCGGTGCTCGCAACATTATTCACGTTCTCAGACGCCTGATGCGTGGTAGAAACCAGCTCAGAAGCCGTTGCCGTGCTGGATTGTGCTGTTTCTGCCATTGATTTCGAATTTTGCTCCATATTTTGCGCAGAGTCATTCACCCGCTGTACAATCTGGTGCACACTTGCATCAAACTCAGAAGCAATTTTATTCACTAACTCTTTGCGCCGCCGCTCTTCTTCACCCTCCCTATTTGCTTCTTTCTCTTCTTCCAACTCTTTCATGTGCAAAGTGTTTTCTTTAAAAATTTGCACTTTGCGCGCCATGCTTCCCACCTGGTCTCCACGCTTCGTATAGGGAACTTCTTCATCCAGCTTGCCTTTTGCCAAGCTACGCATGGTTTCGGAAAGATGTGAAATCGGCCCTATCGCTACTATATGAATAAACGCAGCCACTATAATGTTCACAAAGGTCGCAATACCAATCTGAACATATAAATCCACGATAAAGATTTTACTCGCTGTCTCTCCAAATACTTCCTCAACGTGGAGATAGCTCTTCACCCCAAAGGCAATACCTACGAGAGAAAGAAAAATAGCCGCGAGCTGAAGCCGCGTAGAAAGACTGCTAAAAAACCGCCCGATTTTTGTCATATCGCCTCCTTAATACCTCTCGTGGCAACCAGATCAACCGGAAGTTAATGTACCATAATCCAAAATCAAGTGAAGCAAAAAGGTGCGGGTGTATAGGCAGATACACACACGCTGTGTCATTATTACGCTAGTAAAAATTCTGGCGAATCAGTTGCGATAGGTTAGTGCTAGCACTACTCCAACCACAATGCCTTCCACAAGCCCTGTAGCAAACCATGCCACACCTAGCGCCGCAGGAATCGGCATATACGCATAGCTCGTGGCCATCATTATGCCCCAAATGATACCAATGATTACCCCAAACCGCACGCCTTCGCCAATGCCCTTGCCCTCATATTTTAGCGTGAAGAGATATGTCACAATCAGCACCATCGCCAGCTGGCTTACTAGCATCACAGGGAAATACGTGGCCATCTCTTCTTCGGGCCGCCACAGCGCAGCTGTCTCTTCATACATTCCCATCAACAAATTTCCGTGCAGCAAAAACTCGTATAAATGCATCGCCACAAATGCTGCCACTACCGACAGCGCATACCGTTTTTTGTTCATCACGCACCTCCTTAGAATTAGGGTTTCTTTGCCATCACTATACACGTGATGCAGCCAATGCAAACACCAAACCATACCACCTGATTGAGGAAACACTACCGTTCTTTATTCGCTATGTTATGCTGCCCACCAGCCCAGGGAATGCCATGTCTAAAAATCCGTCTCCATACGAAGCTCCCGCTACATTTCTCCTATTCCTGCTTGTCTGCATCCAGGTAATCGGGATGACGTATATCTCGCCCACCGGCGGCGTCTCGCCAGATTCCATGAACTACCTCCGCCTCGCCTCTATACTCTCCGAAGAATGGACCCTCTTCGTTCCTGATCTCTTTTCTCCAACACAACAGAGCTTTTTTGCCGTCTGGCCCGCTGCCTATCCTGCCCTTATTAGCCTGCCAGCACGCCTCATCCCATTCGAGCTCTCACCCGCGGCTTTTATTCTCCTCTCCAAAGCCGTCAACATCACCTTCATCCTTGCTACCATCCTCTTGCTTAAAAAATATATCCCGCGCCACGGCCTCCTCTATGGTTGTTTCTTCCTTGCTGATCCCATCATACGCGTCACCTATGTCACCTGGTCAGAAGTGCCCTTCTTTTTCGGCATGGTCGCACTCTCTCTAAGCCTCCACCGTTTCTATCACCAACCCCATTGGCGGTGGGCATGTGCCATCCTGCTCTCCAGTCTTTTTTTATTTACCACTCGCTATATCGGTCTCTTCGCCCTCATGCCGATCGGTCTTGTCGGTGCACTCTTGCTCTACCGCCGGCGCTATGCTGCCTGCATCACCCTCGCCATCCCTGCGCTCCTCACCAGCATTTTTGCCGCCTTTTATCTCTATATCAACTACACCCATACCGGCCGTCTCACAGGCATCCTGCGCCGGCCCAGTGAAGAAAGTAGCACCGAACTCCTCTCCACATTCTTCACCCACACCGGCGAACAACTCGCCTTTTTTCTCATTCCTCTTGCCCTCGTTGCACTCTATGGAATTCTAGAAACATACATCAAAAAACCATCCGCACCCACCGCCACCCAGGCGCCCAACACTCTCTGGGCCTTCTTCCTTCTCGTCGGTGGCAGCTATCTCCTCGCCACCATCGTCCTCCGTTGGCATTACCGCTTCGATACCTTCGATTACCGCCTCTTCGCCCCTGCTACGCTACTTTGCGCCATGGCGATCCTCAACCTCGCCCTGCAGAAAAATATCCGCCTAGCGCATATCACGCGCTATCTCGTCCTTATGGTTATCCTTTCCCTCATCTACCACCTCCCGCCCTATGCCTTCACCCGCGGCACTATGCCTTTCATCGCCGAGCGCCAAGCGATAGAATCCCGCGCCGCTCCCGTGCCAGAAAACAGCGTGGTAGTGTTCCTGGATCTGTATAACATGCACTATGCCCCCCATATCCAAAACCACTTACCCTTCCCATATTTCGGCCCCTTACACATGCCAGAATCCGCCAAGAATAACCTATCCGCCTATCTGGCCCATCTCTGCGCTACCACCCATGCGCAGCATATCTATGTCGATATTCCGGGCGCTAAAGCCGTGCAGAAGCGTCGCCCAGACCGCGTTGCCATTCTCGGCGAAGCGTTTGCCCAACGCCTCTCTACTCAGGGAGAAAAAGATATCCTCCATCTCAAAACCTGTGATAAAAACCCCAATCCTGTATAAGGAGCATCCATGGAACAGCGCATCAGCATCATCACACTCGGCGTAGCAGATCTTAAACAATCCAAGGCTTTTTACGATGCCCTCGGCTGGCGTGCGGTCTCAGATGAAAAAACGCCTGAAATCGTCGCTTACGATCTATATGGCATGACGCTTACCCTCTATCCGTGGGAAAAACTCGCCGAAGATGCGCAGATCCCGCCGGCGCGTAGCGGCCCTTCCGCTGTCACACTCGCCTATAATGTTTCTTCAGAACAAGCGGTGGAAGACGCGCTAAAAGAAGCCGAAAATGCGGGTGCTACCATTATAAAACCCGCCCAGAAAGTTTTCTGGGGTGGCTATTCCGGCTATTTCGCTGATCCCGATAGCCATCTCTGGGAAGTTGCCTACAACCCCTTCGCCCCCTTAGGCCCCGAAGGCCAATTCCAATGGAACGGGGTGGGGTAGAACTACGTCCAAAATCATTCTCATGTGGCGTAAGCCAGGCGTAGCTCAAAGAGCGAAGGTCTGCCTACGTTTTCGCTTCGCTTAAACTACGGCGCGACACTCCGTTTCGCACACTACCTTGCGGCATGCTTCCGCTCGCCGCGCTGTAGCTAGATTTTTGGCTTTGTCAAAAATCAGCGAAAGCGGGTGGTGCCGCTAAGGTGACTCGAACACCTGACCCCAACATTACGAATGCTGTGCTCTACCAACTGAGCTATAGCGGCACATCAAGCAGATCCATCAAAGAGTCGCCTTTTTACCCAGATTTTTTATCAACGTCCACTGGAATTTGCTGCCAGTTCGGCTATAACAAAAGGCATGACTCTGCACCCCCGCCATACTTTCCTCCTCATCACGCTATTATGCCTCATTATCCTGCCCGCGCCTGCCAAGGCCGGTGGTGATTGCGTTATTATCCTGCCCGGCATACTGGATAGCGATATGCCAACCTCCCGCCTTACCCAGTCGCTCACCCAGGCCGGTCACCGCGTCGTCACCATCACCTATCCGGAAACGCCCTTCACCATCCCCTCGCTCGCCAGCAGCGTGGTGGCGCCCACTATCACTCGGCACTGCCCCGAGGTCGATCGCAAGCGCCACATCATCGCCTATGGCATGAGCCTTTTCGTCCTCCAGCAATATGTACAGGATTTTCAAGCCCTGAATATAGGCTATGCCGTGCTGGTCAACACGATCGATGTCGGCCTGCGCTATCAAAAAGAAACTATCCAAAACCATCCCTTCTTTTTAGCTGCCACAGAGCCCACGCTAGATGCGGCGGTAGATGTCACTGAAGTATTACCCATCCCTTACGGGCTCATCTGGGGCGGTCCTTCGATGAAGGCGCGCCCCCTGCCAAGCAATCTTATCGGCCGTTCCAAGCACACCACCCTCGCCAAAGCCGCCACAGATGACGTATTGCTCCCCGCACCTGGCGAATTTTTGCTGCAGAACCAAGATGCCATCCACCAAGCCGCATTTTTCCTTGCCCATGGCCGTTTTGACAAAGGGGAAGATTAAGCTTTGGGAAGTGGGTAAGTTAGTGTATAATTACCCTTAGGGCGTGTGGAGTCGTTTCGGCGGTTCTGTGCGCCCGCAGGAACACAAGGAACATTCCCATGTCGTTTGATGGCTATTACCAAGGCCAGTTGCTTATCGCCACCCCGTCTCTGCAGGGGTCGTGCTTTACGCGTTCGGTGCTTTTCATGTGCAATCACGATGAAGAAGGCGCGATGGGCCTCATCATCAACCACGCACTCAGCGGTGTAGACGCCAATAAGATCCTGTCACAATTTGATATCACTGTTGCGCCGGAGGATAAAACCCTGCCGGTTCATTTCGGCGGTCCGGTCGATATGGTGCGCGGCTTTGTGTTGCATACGCCAGATTACCACAGCGATGAAACCTTGCCGATTGACGATTTCATCTCACTCACCTCGAATATCAGTATTTTGAAGAATATTGCCGCCGGTGAGGGGCCAGAAAAGTCGATTCTTGCCCTCGGTTATGCCGGTTGGGCGCCCGGTCAGCTAGAAGGCGAGGTCGAGCGCAATAGCTGGTTCACTGTGCCTGCGTCAGAGACGCTTGTCTTTGATATTCCTAATGAATTTAAGTGGGAAACCGCCGCCGAATCCGTCGGCGTCGACCTGCTCAAATTCTCCGGCCAAGCCGGCCACGCGTAGCCGTTAAAATAAAGCATGTTGTCATCCTGAACTTGTTTCAGGATCCACTTATCAACGTATACAGCTGTTTTAGGTGAGGGGTGGATGCTGAAATAAATTCAGCATGACATAAAGGGGAGCACTACCCAACTTACTAGAAGGTAAATATCTTATATATCAAATTAAATACCCCCTTTAATATACTCTTTTACCTTATCAATATCATTCTCAATATTCGTGTAATGCTCCTCGTGTTCGAGCAATCCATCGAGATGTTTGGGTAACGCCACTGCGGGCAAACCAGCTTCGGTGATGGCTTTCGGGAATTTTGCCGCATGCGCCGTGGCCAGCACCACCATCGGTACTTCCGCCACATCATGCCAGCGCACTTCCCGTTCCGCGCGTATCGCCGTGGCCGTATGCGGGTCTACCACCATGCCATAATGCTCCGCCACCTCGGCAATCACCGCAAGCGTCTCTGCATCATCACTGCGCGCACTCGCAAATAACGCCTTCGCCGCCGCCAATACATCCTCACGCGCTTGCAATACGCCTTTTTCCTTAAAATCCGCCATCAGTGTGGCCACCGCAGCACTATCCTGCCCATATAAATCAAATAATAGCCGCTCAAAATTGCTCGAAATCTGAATATCCATGCTCGGGCTTAAGCTCGCCTCCACCCCTTGCTTGCTATAGTCATTCGCCGCAAAAAATCGGTGCAGGATGTCGTTTTTATTCGTTGCCACAATCAACTGCGCTACCGGCAACCCCATCTTATGCGCGATATAGCCAGCAAAAATATCCCCGAAATTCCCGGTTGGCACCGAAAACGCAATCTTCTCCGGCGTTGGCGTAATCCGCAAATACGCATAAAAATAATACACAATCTGCGCCAAAATCCGCGTCCAGTTGATCGAATTCACCGCCATCACCCTGACACCCGATAAAAACTCAGGATGTTGCAGCATCGCCTTCACCACATCCTGGCAATCGTCAAACGTCCCTTCCACCGCCAGATTATGCACATGTGGCGCATCCACCGTCGTCATCTGCTTGCGCTGAATATCGCTCACCCGCCCATGTGGGTGCAGCATGAATAACTGCACGCGCTCACACGCCGCACATCCTGCAATCGCTGCTGAGCCAGTATCTCCCGATGTCGCACCAATAATCACCGCGCGCTCACCGCGTTTCTCTAGCATATAGTCCAGCGCATTGCCTAAGAATTGCAGCGCAAAATCTTTAAACGCCAGCGTCGGGCCATGAAACAGCTCCAGCACATATTCCCCTTCTTCCAACTCCACCAGCGGCGCAATATCAGGGTGATGAAACGTGCTATAGCTCTTCTCTAGCAGCGCTTGCAAATCCGCTTCTG
The DNA here is from genome assembly GCA_028289305.1 of Rickettsiales bacterium. Taxonomy (GTDB): domain Bacteria; phylum Pseudomonadota; class Alphaproteobacteria; order Rickettsiales; family JANQQO01; genus JANQQO01. The sequence goes on from JANQQO010000166.1 coordinate 9,541, forward strand.
GTATGGCATCTTCCATAAAAGGGCGCATCACCTCTGCGGCCAACTCCACATAAGACAGGTCTTTCCATTCCAGAATCTGCTCATGACTCACCTGCGGGATGGTCTCGGGCATATACAGCCCACCATCCGGCGCTAACCCGCTGATAACAATATCCGAAAAATCTAATACCGGCGCATTTCCGCGCGTGCTAATATATCGCATATTCTGCTCTAATAATCTAATTCAAGTATTTGTTTTTTAAATACTCTTCATATATCCCGCTATCCAATTTCTTCCCTGTCACTTTCTCCACCAACGCAGCAGCAGGCAGGTGTGATCCAGCGCTATGAACATGCTCCCGCAACCACCCTAACAGCGGGGCAAAATTCCCCTTTGTAATCTCCGCCTCTATTTCCGGCACTTGCTCCTTTGCCGCGCCATAAAACTGTGCCGCACACATCGCTCCTAGCGTATAGGTCGGGAAATAGCCAAACGCCCCTTCCGGCCAATGAATATCCTGCATGCACCCATCCTTATCATTCGGTGCCGCAATGCCCACCAGCGTCTGCATCTGCTCATTCCACGCGCCTGGCAGTTCTTTTACCGTTAATGTCCCATCAATCAATGCTTTTTCCAGTTCATAGCGCAAAATCACATGCAGAGGATAGGTCACCTCATCCGCATCCACGCGAATCAAACTCCGCTCCACCGTGCGATACACGCGATATAGATTCTCCACCGCCCATGCAGTAGCATCGCCATGAAACGCCTCCGCCAAGAGTGGTGCGGCATAGCTTAAAAACGCCTCACTCCGGCATACCTGCATCTCGATCAGCAGCGACTGGCTTTCATGAATGCTCATCCCCAGCGCCTGTCCCACCGGTTGATGCCGCCACGCGCCTGGCAAGCCTTGTTCATAGAGTGCATGCCCGGTCTCGTGTAACACGCCCATCATCCCTTTGGTAAAATCGGTTGCATCATAACGCGTGGTCAGCCGCACATCTCCGGGTATTCCACCGCAAAACGGGTGATGACTCGTATCAATCCGCCCTTGCGTAAAATCAAACCCGAGTGCACTCATAAAGCGCTTGCCCACCGCTTCTTGTGCCTCCACGGGGAAATTCTCCCCTAAACTCACCGGCGCTTGTTGCGCCGCTTGCTGTGCTAACACCTCCTCCAAAAAATCCGGCAAAAACGCTTTTAAATCAGTGAATAACGTATCAATCTCCTCCCGCGTTCGCCCCGGGTCATATTGATCAAGCAGTGCATCATACGGGCTGCAGCCGAGCGCTTCACCCTTCAGCGCCGCAATCTCCTTCACCAAGGCAAGCACCGTCTCTTGATGCGGTGCAAATTCGCCAAACGCATCCTTCTCACGGCATTCCCGCCAGGCTATCTCGCCTTTCAGGCTCGCTTTCGTCAGCTTTTCTAGTAATTCCGCTGGCACCGCGCGCGCATGCGCCACCTCCCGCTCCATCAGCATCAAATTCGCCGCCTGCCACGCATCCAGATCACTCTCTTCCCGCGCCTCTTCCAGCAAATCCTGCGTTTTTTCTTCCACCAACAGCTCGTGTGCCAGTGCCTCTAGGGTTGCCAGTTGTTCGGCACGCATATCCCCGCTCCCAGAAGGCATCATCGTTGAGGCATCCCAATGCAAGAGCGATGCGGTTCCTTCTATCGTATTAATGCGATGAAATACCTGCTCTAATGCGGTATAGGCCTGTGCCATCACACCTCCTTGCTTTTCTGCCGTGCAAAAAAGACGTACATCACCAAAACCGTCAGCGCCAGCGCATACCACGTAATCGCATATTGTAAATGATCATTACGCAGCAAAATCCGCGCTTCTAAAGGATAGGGCAGGGCGCTAAGCTCCTCGCCTTCTTTCAGCATCGCCTGCACAAAAACGGGATACACACGTTTATCCGGCAGCTGTGTCTGCACATGCGCCGCTATTTCTGCTATATCTCGGGTAAACCAGAAATTCTTCTCCGGCATATTGGCAGGCATGAACCAAAAATGCGGTGCACTTTCACGCAACATGCCTTCAATACCCACCTCCCCCGTCACCAGTGTGTCTGCGCGGTCTTCCTGCTCTTTTTTCTCCTGCGGAATCCACCCGCGATTCACCAATACCACGCGATTGCGATCTACCAAGAGCGGCGTTACTACGTGATAGCCCTGCTTCCGCCGAAAATACTTTCCCTGCAGCAATATTTCCTGCATATGCAAGAATTGCCCGCTTACAGACACTTTTGTAAACTTTGGCTGCTCAGACTCCTCTTCCAACACAATCGCCTCGGCCGGCAAAGCAAGCCGCGCTTCTAAATCAGCAATAATCGCATTTTTCCATTGCAAGCGCTGCACCTGCCAGGTGCCAAGCCCCAACAGAATAAAGAATGTTACCAAGCAAGCTCCGGTAAAAAACGGGAAGCGACGTATACCAGTACGTAATTTAAGCATGATAGATTATTCTTTTTTCCAGCGTACAGCGTAGTGTAATGCAATAAACAATGCAGTGAAAAATACAAGACTGATCAGCGACCCCACCAGCACAAACGGAATCCACAACACCGCATGCACCCAAAACGCTGGTGCATAGATTGCCTCTACCGCAATTGCCGCCACCACCGTAATCATCCCAATCACCGTCATAGAGGCATAGGCTGGGCCATCAGCGGCATCATACTCCTTTATTGGAAGGCCACACACCGCACAGCGATCAACCGTCTTTAGAAAAGATTTGAACAGCTTTCCCTTACCGCATTTTGGGCAGCGTAAGCGCAGTGCGGCAGAAAAAGCAGGAACAGAAGTGCGTTTTGCCAATCACCCGCCCCAAACATAGACGAAGACGAAGAGGAAAAGCCACACCACATCAACAAAGTGCCAATACCAAGCGGCGAACTCAAATCCCAGATGGTGTTTTTTACTAAACTGTCCCTTCATCGCTCGGCGCAGGCACACAGCCAAGAAGATCGTACCCACAAGTACATGAAAGCCGTGGAAGCCCGTCGCCATATAGAAATTCGAGCTATAAATCCCATCTTTAAAGCCAAACGCCGCATGTGAATATTCATAGGCCTGTAAACACGTAAAGATAGCTCCCAGCGCCACCGTGCAGGCTAACCCCTGAACCAGCTCTTTTTTGTTATTATGCAATAAAGCATGGTGCGCCCAGGTCACCGTCGTTCCAGATAGCAGTAATATCAGCGTGTTAATCAGCGGCAGATCCCAAGGATCAAAGGTAACAATCCCCTCTGGCGGCCATATGCCTTCTGCAACAGGCCATACACCGTCTAAAATTGCTACCGGGAAAATACTCGCCTTAAAAAACGACCAGAAAAAGGCAAAGAAAAACATGACTTCAGAAAGAATGAACAGCGCCATCCCTACACGCAGCCCATGCCGCACTATATCCGTATGGTGTGACGGGCGGCTCATTCCCTCGCGGATCACATCGCGCCACCAGCCAAACATCACCCCCAACACCATTAAAACGCCAGCTCCTAATACATACCCGCCAAAAGAGGCACCATGCATGAAAAACAAGGCTCCAAGTGCTAATATTAAGAGCGACAATGAGCCAAGAGCCGGCCACGGGCTTGGGTCTACCAGGTGATAATCATGTGTCTTTTCTCCGCTCATATGCACACCTTTATAAAGTTGTGGAGTTTAAAACCCCTTACGACTCTTTTACCTTAAAAAACGTATACGATAAAGTAATTGTCTTCACATCATCCAAATTTTTATCATTTACAATCTCCGGGTCGACAAAAAACGACACCGGAAATTCCACCCGCTCCTCTGGTGCAATCGTTTGTTCCTCAAAGCAGAAACACTCTACCTTATTAAAATACGCCCCGGCCTTCGCAGGCGTCACGTTATACACCGACGTCCCCGTAACGGGCATTCCAGCCTCGTTCACCGCCGAATAAAACGCTAACCCACTCTCGCCAACACGCAAGGTCACTTCTTTTTGTTCAGGTTTAAAATCCCACGGCAGGGCAGGGGAGGTATCTGCATTAAAACGCACTGTGATGGTGCGATCCAAAATAACGGGAGGTGCCGCCTCGGCTGTCTGCGTAGTGCCACCAAAACCCGTCACACGACAAAATAGCGTATAGAGCGGCACCGCAGCATAAGCCAGAGCAAACATACCAAGCGCTACGCCCACCACGCTAATCGCCAGGGATGTATTTTTCTTTGCCATCACATTTCCTTTAAGAGGGGCCAAACCGCACCAGGGTTAGCGCAAAGAACAGCGCCATAATCCCAAGCAGCAACAGTAGTAATGCGATGTTCTTGCCTTTTTGTTCGTGATGTCGCTTCCCAATAGGCATATTACAACACTCCATTCTCCAAAATCAGCAGCGCGCATACGGTAAATAAATAGACAATCGAATAGCCAAACATGCCGCGCGCTGCGTAAGGGCGTTTTTTCCACACCCGCCAAGCATACCACAAAAATCCAGCTCCTAACAGGCCAACACCCACGCCATAAAACACACCAGCATTTGCCGTAAGCAGCGGCGTGAACGATAGCGCTACCAATACCACGCTATACACCACAATGGCTCGCCGCGTATACGACACGCCGCGCACCACAGGCAGCATCGGGATGCCAACATCCGCATATTCATCCTTACGCACCAAAGAAAGCGCCCAAAAATGCGGTGGCGTCCAAAAGAAGATAATAAGAAACAGCAGAATAGGCTCTATCGCGACACTTCCCGTCACCGCCGCCCAGCCAATAATCGGGGGGAATGCGCCAGCCGCTCCGCCAATCACAATATTCTGTGGCGTGCGTGGCTTCAGCCAAACCGTATACACAAACACATAAAACAATATCGCGCTTAACAACAATGCCGCGGCAACAAAATTTACCGCCACCGCCATTAAGAATACCGCTGTACCCGCCATAAATACCGCAAACTCAATTGCGGCATCAGGCGCTATGCGCCCCATGGGAATAGGGCGGTGCTTTGTACGCGGCATCTGCGCGTCGATATCGCGCTCATACCACATATTAATCGCGCCCGCAGCCCCAGAGCCAAGCGCAATACACAGAATCGCAATCGCTGCAATCAGTGGGTGCACTTCTCCCGGCGCCATCACCATGCCCGTAATGCCGGTAAATACTACGAGCGACATCACCCGCGGTTTTAATAGCTGCCAATAATCACCCACGCGCGATGGCGCATCAGCAGAAACGGCAATAGATTGGCTTAACGCCCCACTCATAGCGATTTATTTAATAACAGGCTGTTTTTCGAATGTATGGAATGGCGGCGGTGAATCCACGGTCCATTCCAGCGTAGTAGCGCCTTCACCCCATGGGTTCTTGCTACATTTCTTGCCGTATGCAAGCGTATAGAACACAATCACCACAAACAATAGCGCTGCAAAAAAGCCCATCGTCGACCCAATCGAGGAAATATAATTCCACCCGGCAAAGGCATCAGGATAATCAGGGATACGCCGTGGCATGCCTGCGAGCCCTAAGAAGTGCTGCGGGAAAAACGTTAAATTCGCACTAATAAAGGTAAGCCAAAAATGGATCTTACCCCACACTTCTGGATATTGCCGCCCCGACATCTTACCAAACCAATAATAAAATGCGGCAAATGCAGCAAACAACGCGCCAAGTGACATCACATAATGGAAGTGTGCCACCACGTAATACGTATCATGCAAGGCAATATCAATACTACCATTCGCGAGCACCACACCCGTCACCCCGCCTACGGTAAACAAGAAAATAAACCCAATCGCAAATAGCATTGGCGTATCAAATCGGATGGACCCACCCCACATGGTTGCAATCCAACTAAAGATTTTGATACCTGTCGGCACCGCAATCAGCATCGTCACTGCAGTGAAATACGCACGCGCATCCACATCCATTCCTACAGTGAACATATGGTGTGCCCATACGATAAAGCCGAGTATGCCAATACTCGCCATCGCATACGCCATTGCCAGATAACCAAAGACAGGCTTGCGTGAGAAAGTCGACACCACCTGGCTCATAATCCCAAAGCCAGGCAGAATGATGATATATACCTCTGGGTGGCCAAAGAACCAGAAGAGGTGCTGGAATAACACAGGATCACCTCCACCAGCAGGGTCAAAGAAGCTGGTGCCAAAGTTCCGATCCGTCAGCAGCATGGTGATCGCTCCACCGAGTACCGGCAGTGCCAGCACCAACAAAAACGCCGTCACTAAAATCGACCACACAAATAGTGGCATTTTATGCAGCGTCATGCCCGGTGCCCGCATATTAAATATCGTCACAATAAAATTAATCGCGCCCAAAATCGAAGAAATTCCCGCTAAGTGCAGGGCAAATATTGCCATATCCACTGCCATCCCCGCATGCGCGGTCGCGTTGCTCAGCGGCGGATAGACGGTCCACCCCGTCCCCGCGCCGCCATCCACAAACGCCGATGCACCGAGCAGCAAAAATGAAGGCACCAACAGCCAAAAACTAATATTATTCATGCGCGGAAATGCCATATCTGGCGCGCCAATCATCAGCGGTACAAACCAGTTCCCAAATCCACCAATCAGCGCCGGCATAATCATGAAGAACACCATAATGAACGCATGCGCGGTTAAGATCACATTATACAAATGGTGATCGCCACCAAGATATTGATCGCCCGGTTCAGCTAATTCCAGTCGCAGAATCACCGAAGCGAGCCCACCAGCCAGCCCCGCGATCACAGAAAAGATCAGGTACATCGTACCAATATCTTTGTGATTTGTAGAAAACAGCCAGCGTTTTATGCCGGTTGGCGTATGGTGGTCATGCGCGTGGTCCATTGTTCCGGTAGCCGTACTATTCATGCGTGTCTCTCACTCGTGTTAGTGGTTGTTTGGTGTGTGTTACTGTGGCTGTGGTGACGCACTCGCTTGCACAATTGCGGGTTGCGGTGAGGTTGTGTCCACCTCATCAGTGTTAGCAAGTTCCTTTTTCTTACGCTTTACCCATTGCTCAAACTTATCTTTCGGCAGGGCCTCAATCGCAATCGGCATAAACCCATGATACACGCCGCAGAGTTCTGAACATTGTCCGTAATACATTCCTGGCTTAGTAATTTTCAGCCAGGTTTCATTCAGCCGCCCGGGCACCGCATCCATCTTTACACCCAGTGCTGGTACAGCCCATGCGTGGATCACATCCGCGGCTGTTATCAACACCCGCACGGTCGTATCCACCGGCAGCACAACGTTAGTATCCGTCGCTAGCAAGCGTGGCTGCCCTGGCTTTAAATCTTCATCCTTAATCATGTAGCTATCAAATGCGATATTCCCATGGTCTGGATACTCATACCCCCAATACCACTGATACCCAATCACCTTCAGTGTCATCTCCGGTTCTTCCGCTTTATCCATAAAGTACAACAAGCGAAAGGAAGGAATTGCAATCGTGATCAGAATCAACACGGGAATCGTGGTCCACACCACTTCGAGCAATGTATTATGCGTGAATTTACTTGGCTTTGGGTTCGCCTTTTCATTAAAGCGAATGCAGATATAAGCCAACAACCCTAATACAAAAAAGCTAATCCCGAAAATAATCACCAGCAGCATGTCATGAAACGCATCAATGCGCTCCATCACCGGTGAGGCAGGGGGTTGAAAGTTGAGCTGCCACGGCTCAGGTACGGCCGCTAAAGCTCCCCCGGCAGCAAATGCAACAATAAAAGCAAGGGTGAGCGGTAAAAGACGGGAATATGTTAGCATGCAGTTTTCCTTGAACTCGTGGCGATCATCGCATACAACTCTAGTGATTTTTCAAAAAAGATTCAAGCGCGAATCGCGCCTTAATTTTAGCAAAATACATGGGCAAATGCAGTATTCCACACAGTTAAATGATATTTTCTTCACTCGTACCGAGCTCGATGAGGCACGCGTAAAAGACATTGTTTCCAATGCCCTCATCGGCATGGATGATGGCGAACTCTTCCTTGAATTCTGCCAATCTGAGAACCTCACCTTCGATGATGGCCATCTCAAAAGCGCGAGTTTTGATACCAGCCAAGGCTTCGGTCTGCGTGCCGTGCTTGGTGAATCTTCCGGCTATGCCCACGCCTCTGATTTCAGTGAAGCCGCTCTAAAGCGCGCCTCGGATACCGTTCGCTC
>JANQQO010000184.1 GCA_028289305.1 Rickettsiales bacterium
GGCAACAGCGGCAGAAAATGCTTCGCCACCAAGGCCGGCCCGGTCGTATTCACCGCAAATACCTTCGCAAATGCATCACCATCTAACTCTTTCAGCGCCTTTTCTGGCTGCACAGCCGCACCATGCAACATACCCACCGCAACTACTACCAGATCCAGCGCCCCACCCGCAGAAGTCACCTGCGCCGCGGTGGCAATGCTTGCTTCCTCTTCTATATCAATAGGGTGTGTCTCAACAGCCGCGCCATCATACACCGCTTCGGAGCGCGAAAACGCATAGATTTTCTCCACCTCAGGGCGCGCTGCCAGCTGCGTGACAAATGCATGCCCAATCGCCCCGCTCGCACCAATAACGGCGACACGCTCTGTCATAGCTCGTTTCTTTTAAGAAAAATTAAATCGAGACCGACACACCCGAATTCGGCGTGTCATTACCGCTCGTTGGCGGCGGAGTATCTTCTTCCTCTGCGGTAGTAGGCGGCTGCTCTGCAACACCTATCTTCTCCAGCTCTTCACTGAGCTCACCAGCGCGGTAAGCTTCATCTACATCCTTCCACGCATCGCTCATCTGCTTCACATCATCAATAATCGCGTCATAGGCCTCCAGCTTCTTCTCACGCTGGGCCTCAAGCAATCTAAGCTGCAGAGAAATATAGAAACTACCCAGTAGTTCGGCAACCTCGCCCCCTTTTTCAAAATCGAGCGACGCTTCCAGCCCCATCACGATTTTCACTGCACGTTCGGTCTGGTTATGCACATCCAGTATCCGCCCTTCCGCAGCAGCCTCTTTCGCACGCCGTATTAAGCTCACCAACCCGTCATAAAGCATCACCACCTGCTTGGTTTTCCCCACATTCTGTGACACCGTATCATAAGCCGAGTGTTGTGCACCTTTATCGTAATACGACATTACGCCTCCCTCATTATGTGTTTTTAACCGTTAAACGCCTGCCGCGCCTGATCCTGTGCTTCCAGGAACAGCAGCGTGTTATTCACCGACGCTAGCGCCGCTTCCAACCGCGAGAATCGCTCAACCAACGAATCCCGGAAGATCTCTAACTGCCGGTCTAAATTAGCAATATCTTCATTCGCATTCTCTTTGATACGCTCCAGCGATGCCAGCTCTTGGTCAATCGCACCATCAACTTTCACAAACGTATCCGCTGCTTGATACAGCAAATCAGCAAGCCCCTGCGTAATGGTCACCGTATCAATCACATCTGTGCCATCCCCGGTATACACCAGTTCCAGTCCTTCCAGCACCGTGCCATCCTGGCCTTTAATCGTACCATTCGTGCCGGTGCTCGCCTCAAAATCCGCATTAATCGTCACACTCTGGTTATTCGAATCCAGATAGGTAATGCGCACCTGATCACCCACCGAACGATTGGTATCAATATCAATGGAGAATTCATTCACCCCTAGATTCGTCGGTGAGGCAAATACCTGTACTTTACTATTCGCTGAGGCGTTAAATGAGAGTTCAAAAACCTTGCGTACTTCATCAAAATTGCTCGCCAATGCATCGGCCAGCTTGGAGCTATCCACCTCCAATACGTTACGCGTAAATGGCTGATCATTGGTTTCTTCAGAGTCGGTAAAGGTAATGCCAATATCTTCCAAACTGCGTAGCACCGTAGAGGGCAGCCCTCCCACCTCGCTATTAATCTCATTCACGATGCGATCTTGTGCCACACGCAATAGCGTATTCCCCACCAAATTCGCACCAGATTCCGGCACACCTTCACTATCCACCGCCGTCTGCCTTGCCCGGAAGAATTGCAGCTCATTAAACGCCGCAGCAAAGGCCAAAATATCATTCAATGTCCGCGACGTATCGCGCGCAATCTCCACTCCAATGATGGTGTTCGGATCACCCGTAGGTGTCTCCTGGAACAGCGCAAACGTCACACCCGGCACCGCATCTTCCACCACATTCGTTGGACGCGTCAGGGAAAGACCATCAATCGTAAACTGCGCATTCTCCGCTGCCTGCACCGTGTCAAACACCGTGCTACCATCACCCGCATCGCCAACAAACACATTACCTGCATTTGCCAGAGTAAACGAATTCTCTACCCCTGTCTCATCTGCTGTCAGAATTAGGCGGAAATCACTATCAGACGCCTTCAAAATCGTTGCTGTAACGCCGGTCTGTTCATTGGCAAAATTAATCGCTGCACGCACATCATTCAGCGTAGCATTCGCATCCACCGTCACATCTGTCACGCGCTCATTGAAAATCGCATCCAGCTCATCTTCAATTGCCTGCGCCGTGGTAGCGCTAGAAAAATCCAGCGTCACCGCCGCATCATTAATATTAATCGCAAAACTCTTATCCGTCGTCGTGCTATTCAGCACAATATTTCCCGTCTCGGTATTACTTCCATCATCGCCCAGGCCCGTCGCCTCAAACGTCTCCCCGTCAATGGTCACCGTAATAGTACCATCATTCGCACCCGGGGAAGAAACCGCCGTCACGGTGAAATCACCAAACGATCCGCCATCACCCGTATTCACACTAAAGCCATCGCTCGTATACAGAACATTCGATGCCGCCAGGCCAGAGAACACCGTCAGTGCATCCGTGTCAAAATTGCGTAAATTCCGCCCCTGTTGCACCGATACACCCGCCAAGCCGGTCGTCAGAGCTGAAGCAAAACTATCTGCATTCGTCTGGCTCGCCCCAATTACAAAATCACTATCCAACGTCACCTGAAACGAAGTGCCCGTGCCAGCATTGGTAAACGTAATCGCCCCTGCTGCAATACTATCCGACCCCGCACCAGTATTCGCCGCTACTGTGGTCGTATAGGTGCTGCCATTAATCGTCAGCGACAGATCCACATCCGTCCCATTCACCGTTGCAGTGAAGTTCGACGGCGTGCCAATCAAATTCACATCGCCACTGCCCTGGGTAATGCTATCAATCCCACCGGTAAATATCCCCGCACCGGTGCCGCTGATATTATAATTCACTAAACTATTGCTCACCGTCTGCACGATGCGCTCATTCGCATTAAACTGCGTCAAAAATTGGAATGTCCCCGCGGTGATCCCTCCTCCGCCGGTCAAATCGCTATCTTGGCTGCTAAAGCTGGATCCGTCTGCAGTACGAATCTGCCGCGCTTCGGCCAGATTCTGTATCTCTACATTATACGCCGCCAGCGTTGCACCCGCCGATACATTCACCGCCAAATAGGTCGCCGCCGCATCATCCGTATTACTCGTCAAAAACGACGCGCGCGCCTCAAAGGCATTATTCAGCGCTTGGCTAATACCAGGAGGGTTACGCAGGCTATTCGCCGCAGAGCGAAGCGCACTCAGCAAATTGCCATACTCCCCGAGCGCGGCCGCCGTCCGGTCTGCTTCGCTAATACGATCTTGCAAAGCAACTGCCGGCTGCGCACGCGCACCAAGAAGCGCGTTAATGAGCGAGTTGGTATCAATGCCCGACGATAGCCCGGTGGAAATCGTCCGCCCACCTACCGTCACAAAGTTACCGAAATTAATGCCCGCCATGACAATCCTCTCCTGTTTTGCGCGTGCTTAACCACACACGCAAATAGCGTTATCACGAAACAACAATACCTAATCGTACGCGGTATTACTAAACAAGCGTGTCTTGCACACCTGCTGCAAACGCATTCGACCGTGATACTGCTGCAACAACATCGGGCTCAGGGAAGTAAGTCACTTCTCCTGTGCGCACATTAGTAAACCGGGTTACAAACTTCCCATCCTGCTTGAAGATAGTGAAGCGCGTATCGTTAACTGGGAACGAATTCGCCAGTTTCTTAAGCGCCTCTTCACGACCCGAAGGAGCTGACTCCCCTGCTGCTGCTTGCTTCAGCTTCGCTTCAGCAGAAAGCTTCACCCTGACCGAGCCATTATCCGCTGCAGGAGGGGCAGCAGGAGCCTTCTGTGCATTCGCACTCGGCACCTGTGCCTGACGAGAAGGAACCTTTGCTCCTCCGCCGACATTCCCCAGTGATAATGTTACATCATCTACCATTGTTCTACTCCATTAGTTAAGAGGTCAGAGGAGGGAGGAAACCTCCCTCCTCATCACTAAACCAATTAACCAATCAGTTTCAGCAGGTTCTGCGGCAACTGGTTGGCCTGAGCCAACACAGAAATACTTGCCTGCACACGTACCTGCGTACTTGCAAAGGTCGTTGCTTCGGAAGCAATATCCGCATCCAAGAAGCTGCTACGAGCACCTTCCGTGTTTTGGATACTGGTTTCCACAATCCGCGAAGCAAAGTTCAACCTGGATTGGCTCGCACCAACACCAGAACGAATCGTCGTCAGAGCGTTGATAGCAATATCCAAGGTCGTCCCTGCTGTGGCTGCACCACTAGCCGTGCTGATATCGAGCGATACGGGGTTGCCGTCGCTGTTTCTATACAGCGCAGCCGTGGTAGCACCATCAATCGTCACCGAAATGGTGTCGGTTGCAGCAACACCCACCGAGAAGCTTAAGCCACCGCTTGAACCAGCACCAAAGCCAGCATTTAATGCAGACTGCAATGCAGCCGCATCTTGTACTGTTGCCAGGTCAATATTATTGGTGGAATTCGCAAAGTTGATGATCAAGGCTTCACTAGAATTGTTCACATTAGTCAATGTAATAAGACCAGTACCATCAAGATCGGTTGCGGCGCCATCGAATGTACCGGCCACCGTACGGAATACTTCTCCGCCAATGGTCACTTCAATCCGGCCATCAATGCCAGCAGCAGCATCTTCTTGCACCACCGTGAACGCACCCAAAGCAGGTACGGCATTCGTCGTGGTGTTGAAGTCAGACGAGGTCAGCTGGAAGGATGCACCGGTAAAGCCATCAAGAACCGTACCGATCACCGCCAGTTCATCAAACGCATTGCTTGGGTTACCATCGGTATCCGTTGCAAAGGTACGCTCTTGATATACGGTCACGCCAGCAAGATCGGCCTCAATAGCAGCAGCCACAGCAGCGGCTTCCGTATTGTTGTCGATATCAGCACCTAGACCACCATCCGCTTGGATATCAAGCGTGATGACCGCACCAGTAGCAGCATCCGTCAACGCAATACCAGCAGCGTTGTTCAGGTTTACGACCGCTGATGAATAAGTACTACCATTCAGCGTCAAGAAAACCGTAAACGATGTTGCACTAGCACGGCTAATTGATACTTCGGCATTCGCCAATGAACCAATCACGTTGTTATCAACGCCTGACGTCAGGTTAAAGCCATCCGCATCAGACAGTGCCGTCGTACCGGTAGCACCACTGGTGCTAAAGTCCGTCGCATCATCCGCTACCAATGAGTTCAAACCAGAAGCACCGCTTAAGCTACCATCAATCAGGGCAACCCCGTTGAAGTTCACCGCACCAGCGATCCGGTCAATCTCAGCTGACAGGGCTTGGAATTCTTGGTTCAAGAACCCACGCTCTGTATCACTCAAGCTACCATCATTCGCAGAGGAAGCCAGTGATTTCTGACGTTCCAGAATGGTTGCAATTTCGCCCAACGCGGCGTCCGCGATCGTCGTCACGGTAATACCGTTCGTTGCGCTTTGTAGAGCCGTACGGAGTGTCGTCACGTCAGTACTCAAACCAGTACCAATGGCAAGGGCCGCAACATCATCGGATGCACGGATAATCCTGTTACCACTAGACAGGCGAGCGACAGAAGTGTCGACGACCGATTGTGCTCTGTTAAGAGATGACTGCGCGAAGAGCGCAGCAATGTTGGTGTTAATACTATTAACCATGATAGGTCTCCTACTTGGATTAAACAACGGGCTACATGCCCAGTGTTCAAGATAACAAAATAAATCTAATAAATCAACATTTTAATATCTAGCATTTTATGTAAATTGTGATTACCACAAAATCCGCACTCACCGCGGATTTTAAGACGCTCTATAAGAGCTCTACCACCCATATCCCAGCGCTTCCATCACCGGTTCCAGCATTTTTTTTAACGGCGCAAAATAGGCCGCATAGGGCTCCCATTTTCCTCGCGCCGTGGTATAGACCGGCTGCATCACACCCTCATAACTCGGCGTATGTACGTTGCGGTTTTTCTCCTCCGTATAATAGGTGAGCACACCCGCATCCCAGGGCACGCCAATAAACTCTAACAACGCCCGCGCATGGCCTTCTGTATCCTCCACCAGCGCCTCATAGCGGTATTCATGCACCTCCCAGGGCAGCACTTCGCGAAAATGCTGATACAGCGTCATCACTTGCACATAAAGCGCTACCGTACTCTCCAGCGTATAAAAATGCGCCATCGCGTTATTCGGCGAGAAATACTGAAAAAAACAGCTGAGACATACATCACGCGCATCGCGCAATGCCACAATCACCTTCGCTTCGGGGAATAACCGGTAGATAAAACCCAAATAGACCACATTCAGCGGCAGCTTATCCACCACGATGCCTTCCCCGCATTTCTCTCGTACCCGCGCACGATAAAGCGCCCGTAACTCCTGTATCCGCGCTTCTGATAACCCCTCCAACACCTCGGGATACGGCCCCTCCGCCGCCACTTCTTGCGCCAGTGTTGGGATAAACCCTTCCTCCTGCGTCGCGCTAAGCGCCGGATGTGCAGCGAGAATCTGCTCGGTCAGCGTTGTGCCAGAGCGCGGAAACCCCACCAGAAATACCGGCGCAGGCGCCTCTGCCCCCTCCGCTGGCGCGGCCCACTCAGCCACCTTCTCCTTGGTAAACCAGTCTTTCTGCCGTTGTAACAGCGCGGTGAACACCTCCGGCGTCCCCCCTGCAGCGATATACATATGGTGCTGAATCGCCTGCGCCTGGGTGTTATAGTCAAACGCAGCGTCATACTCTTTCAGATGATTGCACAGCCGCGCCATATGCGATAGGCCAATGCTCTTTTGCTTCGGCATCGTCACCACCTGCAGATATTTCTCCAGCACCTCCTTCGCCTCCGCATAGCGCTTGCGCCTATCGGCGAGCAGCACTTGCGGGTATAACACGCGCGGATTATCTGGCTCCAGCGCCACCGCCTGCCCCAGCACCTCTTCTGCTGCTTCCAGCTGATTCTGCCGCTCTAGCACCAGGGCTAATTGCGCCAAAAGCTGCACATTCTTAGGCTGCGTCCCCAACACCCCACGCAGCAACTCTTCCGCCGCGGCAAACTCCCCCGCATCCGCAAGCGCTGAGCCTAAACGATGCTGCGCCTCCAGCCAACGCGGCGCTAAGCGATACGCCTCCTGATACGGTACCACCGCCTGTTTCGGCAATCCCGCTAGCATATAAATATTTCCTAGATTAAAGTGCAGCCCTGCTTCCTCGGGCGCTGCCGCAATCGCGTGCTTCACATACTCCATCGCAGCGGGATACTGTCCCAGCTGCTGTGCAATCATCCCAAGCAGATTAAGCGCCCCGACATGCGTCGCCTGCTTCTGCAATACGGCCTGACATAGCTGCTCTGCCTCTGCCACACGTTGTTCTTGAAACGCCTGATGCGCTTGCTGCCACAGAAGCTCCTCCTCCCCGGGCGCGCCCGTTTTCTTTGCCTTCTTCTTTCTCGGGCGCCCTACCACCCGCTCACCCATCGCCGATCAGCGCGCGTAGCCGCGCTTCTTTCGTCCACTCCACCTCTTCATACACCATCAATGAGAATTTCGGATCCGCCAGATGATCCAACATCCGCGAAATACTCTGCACCACCAGCATCACCTCCTCGTCGCTGGGCGGCGTGCCGTCCTCGGCGACATAGCTCATCAGCCCCAATTTCATCGTCGCAAAGCGCACTGCTAATATCATCGCCCGGTCCGTCACGCTATTACTAAACCCAGCAAAAGGAAAGCTCGACATCGCCAGTTGCGTACCTATCCAGCGTTTCAGCACTGGCTGCAGTGCCTCTTTCGCCTGCTTCTCCCAGCGCTCTAACAGCGGCACATGCCCGGTAAGGTCCCCAATCTTGCTGATAATCGTCAGCTTCTCACGATCCACCTCTACCTGCAGCGCTTGCTCCATCTGCGCCATCACCATCTCCAGTCGCGGACGCGTGGTCTTCTTCGCCGCCGATACTATGCCCACCAAGGCATTAAGCAAACGATACATATCTTGTGGATGCGGCTGCGGCACGGGCAAATGCTTATCCGACATCTTCAGCAAAAACGGCACCGCCTCGCTCCAATCCTTCTTCTCCACCCGCATCATGGAAAAGGCCACATTGATAATCTGCGCCAATATACGCTCTGCCGAGACATCCTCCTGCTCGGTCCATTCAATAAACGCCGTCACAATCTTGCCCGGCTCTGCCACTTCAAGCTGCTCTGGCGCATATTCCTTCATCTCCACCGGCACGCGCTCCTCCTTGACATCATGCCACACAAATGGCGCATCACCATACAGCGCCAGCCGCGTAATCTCCGGGCAGGAGAGTGCCGCTGTCATATATACTTCTCCGGCCAATGTCCGGGTAATCCGCGGGAAGAAATAACACGCATCGCCTAAGAATCGCTCTCCATGCGCCGCTTGGATCTTACACAACCCCTTTTCCAGATTCACGCAATCATCCGTCTTCGGATCGCGCTTCATGATCAGCTCTGCCTCACCGCTGGTCAGCACATCCAGCAATTCCGGCGCCTCCTTGGCATAGAGCTCTTTGCGCACCTTATCCACCTGCATCCCCCAGCCATGACAGCACGTATCCGGACAATCCGGCCCAATACAGGTAAACGGCTGCAAATAACCAATTTTCTTTGTCTGATACTGTCCCACGAAACCACTCTAATAAGATTACTTAAAACACCAAATATCTCTGCTACACTCGCTAGGCCGTCAGCGAAAATGGGGATTTTCGAGCATCGTAGCGCAACGTAGAGTAACTACTTGAGCAACGAAGCGCAGGAAATCACCATTTGCAGCTCGGCATAGTAGAGTGTAGTGGGGGTATCATTTGCAGACCATGCTAGTAGCATGTGATGTCCTTTTAGTTCAAAGGATGGCAGATCTGATACTTATCACTCGAAAACACATACTGCATGCCCAGCCGCTGCTCTGCATCTACGATGATGGGCGCGCGAATATTCGCACTGATATTCACATCCTGCGGCGTGCGTTGCACTGTCACGATGGATAACACCACCATATCAGCAAGCTCCACCCCCGTCACCCGGCTGCATTCTTCAATATCTGATGTCTCAATCAACTCACCATCCAGCGCCAGCGGCAGCACAATAAAGGAGAGCTTCTCATCATTCACACTTTGTAAGATTTTAAACTGCTCTAAGCGCTCATCAGGATAGTCCACTAAGCAGAAATCCCGCATATTCGGCATGCCCAGCACCCCGGCAGGAAAATGGATCGCCTGTTTCACATTAATCTCAAGCGTACCATGGCGCGTTTCTATCACCACGGTCTCACCCTGCTGCTTTGAAGCGCTTATTGCATCATCGCTCATAGTTCGGCTGTCCCCTGCCACCAATTCATATCCAGTCATAGTATCACCTCTACTTTCGATAGAAAACCAAATTCATTATTATTTTTTCTCTCCTAAATAATGTCATCATGCGATGGAGAATGTGACGAAAATGCCTATTTCTTAAGAACCGGAGCGGATCGTAGGTACTACTACTTGAGCACCGGAAGCTTAAGAAATAGGTATTTTGCAGGCCATTAAACATCGTATGATGGCATTATTTAACGCAACACATCTACTAAGCGCAAATTACTAATCCGCGCAAAATTTTGGAACGTCGCCAGCAAAATCGTCTCATTGAGCGAAAGCTGAATCGCCACATCCTCAAAATTAATCCCTGCTTCATCCTGCAACACCACAGAAAGCTCCTCCTGCAGCGTCGCATGCAAATTATTCACGCGTGTCAGCGTTACGATATCGTTGTTTACACTACTCTTGATCACCGTAATCGCATCAAGCGCTTCCTCTGCAAGCGTCTGTGCGGTTTCCAGCGTTGTGTCACTATCAAACCCATGCCCCTCTACCGCCAGATGTAATGCCGCGATTAATTTCTGGAACGCCTCATTATCCGCCGTAACCCCATATTGTAGCGTCAGCTGATCGGTGGCCCTCACCTGTTGTATTGTGCTATCCCCATTGTAATACGTTCCCGTTGGCTGGTTACTTGATCCCAAATTACTGTTATTGATAATATCTCCCACTGGCGGCGTATCCGTGCGCCCACCAGCAAATAAGAATCGCCCCTCTGATTGCCCATTCAGCGCATCCGTCACCAAAGCCAGCTGGTCACGCGCAAAACTTCCCAGATCAAAACTATCCTCCACCGTGCCTGAACGCCGCGTGATAATATTGCTAATCAAATCCGTCGCAATATCCTCCAGACTCGTCAGCTGCGTCTCTATCTGATTTAAGCGCGAGATCACCAAATTATTATTATCCACATAACCTTGCGTGCGCGCCAGCGTACGCTCCAGATCCTGCACCCGGCCAATCTTGCCCGACATCTCCACAAAATTTGCTGCCTCACGGCCGCTACTCACCTGACGCGTCAGCCGCGCGAGCTCCGCCTGAGACCGGCCGATATCATTAATCGCCGTCTGAAAAACCGATAATGTACTAATACGACTAACCATTATGCCCTACCCCAATGCCGCAAATAAGGAATCAAACATTTCATCCACCGTAGTAATAACGCGTGAACTTGCCTGAAACGCATTCTGAAAAAGTATTGTATTCGCCAGCTCTTCATCAATATTCACCCCGCTCGCGGCATCTTTGCGCGCTTCTAGCCCATCCAAAATCAGCTGCTCCCGCGTCAATTCCGCTTCAAACAAACTGGTACGAAACGCCGCAAAGCTAATCACTTCTGATGCATAGCCGCCAAGTGTCAGATTCACCGCCGATAGCGTACCCGCCGCGTTAAACGAAATCTGATTCAGCTGCAAATCCAGCAAATTCGTCACCGCCTGCGTACTCCCCGCACCCAGCTCATAGGTAAACACTGGTGCGGAGGGGTCACCACTATCTTGCTGTACTAATTGTCCCGCTGAGAACAGGCCTGGATCATTGATAATACGCTGCTGCACCGCCAAATTCACCGCGCTGTTCACCGTCGCATTACTATTCGAATCAAAAAAGTTATTCAGCTCAAAATAATGCGAGAATCCACGATTCGTCACCGAAGCAGCGCTATTGACAATGCCTCCATCATTACTCGTCAGCTCCGAGATCGCAATGCGTGACGTGCCATCAGCAGTACGAATCCGTAAGAATCCTGATTCATTCGCCGCCACCAAATTACCATTCGCATCCACCATCTCCGCCACCACACGCGGGTTGGTATCACTTGGCACCTCAATCGTCGCCGTACCTGCCTGCACCGAAGCCGGGTTAAATCGGTCATTGCGCAAATCCGTCCCACTCTCTGGAATCGTATAGCGAATCGTATGCGCCTCCCCATCAATCGTCACCGCTACATCCACCGTATACGGGCCCGCACCCTGCGTGCCATCAAAATCCACGGTAAACGAATTCGTATTGCCGGTGCGCACCGTTTCTCCT